>JBEGMS010000166.1:0-10226 GCA_041182985.1 Actinomycetota bacterium | reverse complement strand
GCATCCTCACCCTCGAGGGCTGGAACTCGCTCTTCGCGACGGTCTTCGCGGCCCGCCCCTTCGCGTCGCTCCTGTTCTTCCTGTCCTTCATCCTGATCGGCACCTTCGTGGTGCTCAACCTCCTGCTCGGGATCATGATCGGCAGCCTCGAGGAGGTGCGGGAGGAGGAGCGCATCCGCGCCGGCGGCGACACCGCCGACATCGAGGGCCGGATCCGGGACCTGCGCGAGGCGCTCGACGCCGTCGAGCACAGCCTGCGCGTCGACCGCGAGCGGCGCGGCTCCTGAGCTAGTCGAGCAGGCTCGGCAGGCCGGGGTCGACGGGCATTCCCGTCAGCTCGCGGCCCCGGTCCGTCAGGACGCGCCCGCGCGCGGTGCGCTGGATCAGGCCGCGCTGGATCAGGTACGGCTCGTAGACCTCCTCGAGCGTGCCCGCGTCCTCGCCGAGCGCCACCGACAGCGTGTTGAGGCCGACGGGCCCGCCCCCGAAGCGCTCGGCCACCGCCCGCAGGTACTCGCGGTCGGCGCGGTCGAGCCCGTCCTCGTCGACGCCGAGCAGGTCGAGCGCCTCGAGCGCGCCACCCCGGTCCACCAGCGCCCAGCCGCGCACCTGCGCGACGTCGCGGACGCGGCGGAGGATGCGGTTGGCGACCCGCGGCGTGCCGCGCGAGCGGCGCGCGATCTCGCCCGCCGCGTCGTCGTCGAGGTCGACGCCGAGGATGCCGGCCGAGCGGCGGATGATCAGCATCAACTCCTCGGGGGCGTAGTACTCGAGGCGCAGCGAGATCCCGAAGCGGTCGCGCATCGGCGTGGTCAGGAGGCCCGCCCGGGTCGTGGCCCCGATCAGGGTGAAGGGCGCGAGGTCAAGGCGCAGGGTGCGCGCCCCCGGTCCCTGGCCGATCACGATGTCGATCGCGCCGTCCTCCATCGCCGGGTACAGCAGCTCCTCGATCGCCCGCGGCAGCCGATGCACCTCGTCGACGAAGAGCACGTCGCGCGGCTCGAGCGCGGTGAGGATCGAGGCGATGTCGCCCTTGCGCTCGAGCGCGGGCCCCGAGATGGTGTGGATGCGGCTGCCCATCTCGATCGCCACGATGTGCGCGAGGCTGGTCTTGCCGAGGCCGGGTGGCCCGGCCAGGAGCACGTGGTCGCAGGGCTCGCCGCGCCCGCGCGCCGCCGCCACGAACGTCTCGAGCTGGCGCACCGCGTGCTCCTGCCCGACGAACTCCCCGAGCCGCTGGGGCCTGAGGCCGCCCTCGGCCTCCTGCTCGCCGGGCTCCTCTTCCCCGTCGATCAGCCGGTGCGGGTCGTCCGTCATCCGCGGCCCCCGCCGAGCGCCACCAGGCCCGCCTTGACGCGCTCCTCGGTCGTGCCGTCGGCGCCGGCCAGCGCCGCCTCCGCGTCCGCCGGGGCGTAGCCGAGCGCCACGAGCGCGTCCCGCGCCTCGCGGTGCGGGTCGGCGGGAGCGGCAGGGCCGCCCGCGACCGACGGGGCGCCGGCGCCCGCGCCGTCGATCCGGTCCTTGAGGTCGAGGCAGATCCGCTCGGCGGTCTTCTTGCCGACGCCGCTGACGCTCGAGAGCAGGGCGACGTCGCCCAGGAGCACGGCGCTCTCGATGCGGTCGGGCGCGTGCGCCGACACGATCGCGAGCGCCAGCTTCGGGCCGACGCCGTTGACGCCGATCAGGAGGCGGAAGATGCGCCGCTCGGCCTCGCTGCCGAAGCCGAACAGCTGGAGCGCGTCCTCCCGCACGTGCAGGTAGGTGGGGACCGCGACCTCCGCCCCCGGCTCGCAGCGGGCGAGCGCCCCGAGGGTGGCGGTCAGCTCGTAGCCGACCCCGCCGACGTCGACGACGACGGTGTCGCCCTCGCGGTCGGCGACGACGCCGCGGACGTGGCCGATCACCCGCGCACCCCGGCGGCGCGCAGCCGCTGCGCGAGCGGCCCCTGCCCCGCGTGGCAGATCGCGGCCGCGAGGGCGTCGGCGGCGTGGTCGGGCGACGGGGGCTCGGGCAGCCCGAGCACGGCGCCCACCATCATCTGCACCTGGCGCTTGTCGGCGCGGCCGTAGCCGGAGACGGCCGTCTTGATCTGGGACACCGAGTACTCGGCGACGGCGATATGGCGCAGGCCGGCCATGGTCAGGGCCGCGCCGCGGGCCTGGCCGACGGCCAGCGCGGTGCGCGGGTTGCCGCCGACGTAGACCTCCTCCACGGCGACCGCATCGGGGGCGTGCCGCTCGAGCAGGTCGTCGAGGGCGCGGGCGATCACGGCGAGGCGCTCCTCGGGCGGGGTGTGCGCGTCGGTGCGGATGCAGCCGAAGTCGACCGACCTGAGCCGGCTTCCCTCCGCGCTGACGACGCCCCAGCCGGTCGCCGCCGTGCCCGGGTCGAGCCCGAGGATCACCATGACCTGAGTCTACGAAGGCACCCGGTCGCCGCGCCGTTTCCCGTACCATGCCGCGTATGGCCGAGCGTCCCCCGCGTCGGATCGCCTTCATCGAGCGGCACCCCCGCTGGTGGCCGGACGTCGAGGCGGCCGCGGAGGAGCTCGTGCGCGCCACCGGACGCGACGGCACCTTCCTGCTGGTCGACGGCGAGGGCGAGTGGGAGGCGGTCTGCGTCGAGGTCGCCGAGAGCCAGCCCGCGGCCCGCTGGATCGAGACGCGCACGCTGCCCGCCGGCGAGTGGGCCGTCTCCACCGTGGCCGGACGGCCCGCCGAGCGCCTGCGCGAGCGGACGGACGGCCGCCCCGGTTGGCTCGTGCGCGCCGAGGAGGCGCCGACCGGCGAGGGCGAGTACGAGCCCGGCGGCGAGACCTTCGGGCTGTCGACCCGCCTCGGCGAGCACGCGGGCCTGCGCCGGATCGGCGTCAACGTCGACGTCGTCCGCCCCGGCGAGCGCTCCACGAAGTTCCACTGGCACCACGAGGAGGAGGAGTGCTTCCTCGTCCTCTCCGGCACGGGCGTCCTGATGGTCGGCGACGAGGCCTTCCGCGTCGGCCCGGGCGACTTCTTCGCCAAGCGCGAGGGCCCCGAGCGCCCGCACCAGTTCGTCAACGACTCGGACCAGGACCTGCGGATCCTGACGATCGGCGAGCACCGCGGCGATCAGGCCGAGTACCCGGCCGCGCCGTGGCAGCCGGGCGACGCGCCGCCCGCCGTCTAGAGGGAGACGGCCAGCGCCCCGAGGCGCTCGAGCAGCAGCGCCCGGAAGCGGTCGGCGTCGAGGTCGACCGCCCAGTGCGCGTTCGGGTGCCCGCCGAAGACCCCCAGCCGGTCGACGAGCGTCGCCCCGCGCGCGGGCCCGAACGAGGTGTCGACCTCCACGTGGCAGTGCGCCAGCTCGAGCAGCGTCGGGTCGATCAGGTGGGCGACGGCGAGGGCGTCGTGCTGGAAGACGACCTCCTCGCCGTACCAGTCGACGTGCTTGCGCATGTAGAAGCGCAGCATCCCGCTGACCGGGCCGCCGAGCACCGGCAGCGCGGCGATCGCGTCGATCTCGGCCGTGCCGAGCCGTGCGCGGCGCGTGACGTCGAGCCCGACGAGGACAGGGTCGTGCGCGGAGGACACGACGCGGGCCGCGGCCTCCGGGTCGTACCAGACGTTGAACTCGGCGCAGGGCGACATGTTGCCGCCCGTCGCGGCGCCGCCCATCACGACGATCCGGCGCAGCGCCTGGAAGGCCTCGGGCCGCAGGGCAGCGAGCAGGGCCACGTTGGTCAGGGGGCCGACGGCGCAGAGCGTGATCTCCCCGGGGCGCTCGGTGGCGAGCCGCGCGATCAGGTCGACCGCGTGCTCGGGCCCCGGGGCGCGCGAGGGGTCGGGGAGGCCGGAGCCGTCGAGGCCGGTCTCCCCGTGCGTCTCCTTGGAGTCGTCGGCGGGCAGGTGCACGAGGCTGCGCTCCGCGCCGCGGCCGACCGGCAGGTCCGGGCGGCCGGCCAGATCGAGGACGCGCAGGGCGTTCACCGTCGTGTTCGCCAGCGGCACGTTGCCGGCCACGGTGGTGACGGCGAGCAGCTCCAGCTCGGGGCTGCCGAGCGCCAGCAGGATCGCGACCGCGTCGTCGATCCCCGGGTCGCAGTCGAGGATGACCGGCTCGGCCACGGGACCGCTACTGCTCGGCGAGGACCGCGTCGGGGATCTCGACGTCGAAGACGACGTCCTGGACGTCGTCGTCGTCCTCGAGCGCGTCGACGAGCTTGAGCAGCTTGCGCGCCTCCTCGTCGTCGATCTCCGGGGCCTGCTTGGGCAGCAGGGCCAGCTCGGCGCTGCCGATCGCGTAGCCGCCGGCCTCGAGCGCGTCGCGCACGGCCCCGAGCGCGGCCGGATCGGTCGTGACGGTGTAGGCCCCGTCGTCGCCGTCGGCATCCTCGGCGCCCGCGTCGGCGGCCGCGAGCAGGAGCTCATCGCCGTCGGCGACGCCCTCGAGCGCGATCACGCCCTTCTTGTCGAACTTCCAGGCCACGGAACCCGGGTTGCCGAGGGTGCAGCCGGCCTTCGTGAAGATGCTGCGCACGTTGGCCGCGGTGCGGTTGCGGTTGTCGGTCAGCGCCTCGATGATCAGCGCCGCGCCGCCGGGGCCGAAGCCCTCGTAGACGACCGTCTCGTAGTGCTCGCCCTCGCCCCCGCCCGCGCCCTTCTGGATCGCGCGCTCGATGTTGTCCTTGGGCAGCGAGTAGGCCTTGGCCTTCGCGATCGCGTTGGCGAGCGCCGCGTTGCCGTCCGGGTCGGGGCCGCCCTCCTTCGCCGCGACCATGATCGCGCGCGAGAGCTTCGAGAACATCTGGCCGCGCTTCTTGTCGGTCGCGGCCTTCTTGTGCTTGATCGTGGACCACTTGGAATGGCCGGACATCGCGGGTCCTCCGTGGGGCTCAGGCGGCCACGCCCGCGAGGAAGCGGGCGTGCAGCCGGTCGTCGCCGGTCAGCTCGGGGTGGAACGTCGCCGCCATGATAGAGCCGGCGCGCACGCAGACGGGCTCGCCATCGAGCTGGGCGAGCACCTCGACGCCCGCGCCCGTGCGGGTGATGCGCGGCGCGCGGATGAAGACCCCGCGCATCGGGACGGTCTCGTCGGCGAGCGCGAGGTCGGCCTCGAACGACGAGACCTGACGGCCGTAGCCGTTGCGGCGCGCCGTCACGTCGAGGGCGGCGAAGGTCCGCTGACCGTCGACGCCGTCCTCGAGGTCGGCGGCCAGCAGGATCAGGCCGGCGCAGGTGCCGAGCACGGGCAGCCCGGCCGCGATGCGCTCGGCGAGGGGCTCGCGCAGCCCGCTCGAGCCGAGCAGGAGGTCCATCGTGGTCGACTCGCCGCCCGGCAGGACGAGCGCGTCGACGCCGTCGAGGTCCGCGGGCGTGCGCACCTCGACCGCGTCGGCGCCCAGCCGCGCGAGCGCTTGGACGTGCTCCCGGAAGGCGCCCTGCAGGGCGAGCACGCCGACGCGCGGCGCGCTACCAGCCACGTCCGGCGAGCAGCTCCGCCTCGGGGATCGACTTCGCGCTGCGGCCGACCATCGCCTCGCCGAGGCCCTTCGAGACCTCCGCGATCTTGGCGGCGTCCTCGAAGTGCGTGACGGCCTCGACGACCGCGCGGGCGCGCTTGGCCGGGTCGCCGCTCTTGAAGATGCCGGAGCCGACGAAGACGCCGTCGGAGCCGAGCTGCATCATCAGGGCCGCGTCCGCCGGGGTGGCGACGCCGCCCGCGGTGAACAGCACGACGGGCAGGCGGCCGAGCCGCGCGGTCTCCTGGACCAGCTCGAGCGGGGCCTGGAGCTCCTTGGCGCGCGTGTACAGCTCGTCGGGGTCCATGCCCTGGAGCTTGCGGATCTCGCCGGTGATGGAGCGGATGTGGCGGACCGCCTCGACGACGTCGCCGGTGCCGGCCTCGCCCTTCGAGCGGATCATCGCCGCGCCCTCGCCGATCCGGCGCAGCGCCTCGCCGAGGTTCGTCGCGCCGCAGACGAACGGCACGGTGAACTTCCACTTGTCGATGTGGTGCGCCTCGTCGGCCGGCGTCAGCACCTCGGACTCGTCGATGTAGTCGACCTCGAGGCTCTCGAGGACCTGCGCCTCGACGAAGTGGCCGATGCGGGCCTTCGCCATCACGGGGATGGAGACGGCCTCCTGGATGCCGATGATCATCTCGGGGTCCGACATGCGGGCGACGCCGCCGTCGGCGCGGATGTCGGCGGGCACGCGCTCGAGCGCCATCACGGCGCAGGCGCCGGCGTCCTCCGCGACCCTGGCCTGCTCGGCGTCGACGACGTCCATGATGACGCCGCCCTTCAGCATCTCCGCCAGACCGCTCTTGACGCGTGGGGTGCCCTGCTCGGCCATGACCTTCACCTCGTGGACGGAACTCGGTACGCGGCGCTCGGTGGCCGCTGGGACTGCATGGTACGGCACCGACGCGGTTTCCGTCGCCGGATCGGGCGCGGATCGGCAACCTTGACGAATCGGCGCCAATTGCTAATCTGCCGCACGCGAACCATCACGAGTCGCCGAGGGACCTGGCCCGACGACGCGACAGCAACCGGGGCTCCGCCCGTCAGGTGCTACATCCAGCGCAGACCCGACCACCAGTCCCGGGCGGGCGAGCGGAAGATGGCCAGCCGTCGTCGCGGACGAAGCCGCGGCGCCGCCGCCCCGGGGGGAACCCCGGAGCGACCCCCCTACCGGGACGCGACGCCGACAGGCAAGGAGCACACCGCACGATGAGCACCCACAAGCCCGAGACCCTCGCGCTGCACGCGGGGCAGAGCCCGGACCCGACGACGAAGGCCGTGGCCGTCCCGATCTACCAGACGACGAGCTACGAGTTCAACGACGCGCAGCACGCCGCCGACCTGTTCGCCCTGGCCGTGCCGGGCAACATCTACACGCGCATCATGAACCCCACCTGGGACGTGATGGAGCAGCGCGTCGCCGCCCGCGAGGGCGGCATCGCGGCCTGCGCGATCGCCTCCGGCCAGGCCGCCGTCACCTACTCCGTGCTCAACGTCTGCCGCGCCGGCGACAACATCATCAGCGTCTCGACGCTGTACGGCGGGACCTACAACCTGTTCGCGCACACGCTGCCGCAGTACGACATCGAGGTGCGCTTCGCCGACCCCGACGACCCGTCGAAGGTCGCCGAGCTCGTCGACGACAGGACGCGGCTCGTGTTCGCCGAGACCGTCGGCAACCCGCGCATCAACGTCGTGGACATCGCCGCCTGGGCGGACGCCGCCCACGCGCAGGGCCTGCCCCTGATCGTCGACAACACCATGGCGACGCCGATCCTCGCCCAGATCATCGGCCAGGGCGCGGACATCGTCGTGCACTCCGCCACCAAGTACATGGGCGGCCACGGCACCACGATCGCCGGCGTGATCGTCGACGCGGGCAAGTTCGACTGGGTCGCCAACGCCGAGCGCTTCCCCGGCCTGACCAAGCCCGACCCCTCGTACCACGGCGTCGTGTGGTCGGACGCCCTCGGCCCCGCGGCCTACATCGGCCGCATCCGCACGGTGCTCCTGCGCAACACGGGCGCCGCGCTGTCGCCGTTCAACGCGTTCCTGATCCTGCAGGGCCTCGAGACCCTGCCGCTTCGCATCGAGCGCCAGTCGGAGAACGCGCTGGCGATCGCCAAGCACCTCAAGGCGCATCCCGACGTCGCCTGGGTCAACTACCCCGGCCTCGAGGACGACGCCTACCACGCCAACGCGGTCAAGGTGCTCGACCAGGGCAAGGGCTTCGGCGGCATCCTCTCGTTCGGCGTCAAGGGCGGCCGCGACCAGGGCCGCAAGTTCATCGAGGCGCTCGAGATCTTCACGCACCTCGCGAACATCGGCGACGCGCGCTCCCTGGCCATCCACAACGCGTCGACCACGCACTCCCAGCTCAACGACGAGGAGCTCGCGGCGGCCGGCGTCGGCCCGGACATGGTGCGCCTGTCGGTCGGCATCGAGAACGTCGCCGACCTGATCGCCGACATCGACCAGGCCCTGGCGGCCTCGAAGTAGGACCCGTGGGAGCCGCCGACGACACGCGGCGCTCCCTCGGGCTCGTCGAGACGCAGCGGGTCGTCCTCTACACGGAGGACGACCCGCTCGTCCTCGACTCGGGCGAGACCATCGCGCCCGTCGAGGTGGCGTACGAGACGTACGGGGAGCGCGCACCCGGCGACGGCAACGTCGTCGTGGTCTGCCACGCCCTGACGGGCGATGCCAACGCAGCGGGCCACCACGGCGACCCCACCCGCCCCGGCTGGTGGGACACCCTGATCGGCCCGGGCAAGCCCGTCGACACCGACCGGCTGTTCGTGGTCTCCTCGAACCTGCTCGGCGGCTGCCAGGGGACGACCGGGCCCTCCTCGCTCGACCCGGCCACCGGCGAGCCCTACGGCCTGCGCTTCCCCCTCTTCACCGTCTCCGACCTCGTGCGCGTGCAGCGGCGTCTGCTCACCCACCTCGGCATCGAGCGCGTGCTCGCGGCGATCGGCGGCTCGCTCGGCGGCATGCAGGTCCTGCAGTGGGCGCTCGACCACCCCGACGAGCTCGAGAACGGCATCGTCGTCTGCGCGACGGCGCGCCTGTCCGCCCAGAACATCGCCTTCAGCGCCGTCGCCCGCGCGGCGATCATGAACGACCCCGACTTCCAGGACGGCGACTACTACGGCACGGGCCGGGGCCCCGACCACGGCCTGTCCGTGGCGCGGATGATGGCCCACATCACGTACCTGTCGGAGGAGTCGATGCGGCAGAAGTTCGGCCGCCGCATCCAGGACCGCGACGAGCCGCGCTTCGACCTCGGCGTCGACTTCCAGGTCGAGTCGTACCTGCAGCACCAGGGCAAGACGTTCCTCGACCGCTTCGACGCCAACTCGTACCTGTACCTGACGCGGGTCATGGACTACTTCGACCCGTTCCAGGACGCGGACCTCGTGCGCGAGCGGCTCGCGCGCTGCGGCACCCGCTTCCTCGTCCTGTCCTTCGACACGGACTGGCGCTTCGACACCTCCCACTCGCGCCACATCGTGCGCGTCCTGACCGCGCACCGCGTGCCCGTCACCTTCCGCGAGATCTCCTCGCCGCACGGCCACGACTCGTTCCTGCTCGAGGTGCCCGACTACCACCGCACGGTCGCGGCCTACCTCGACCGCGCGCTCGCCGAGGCCCGCTGATGCGCCCCGACCTCGACGTCATCGCGTCGCTCGTGCCGCCCGGCGCGCGCGTCCTCGACCTCGGCTGCGGCGACGGCGCCCTGCTCCAGGAGCTGATGCGGCGCGGCAACGACGCCCTCGGCGTGGAGATCTCCGACGACGGCGTGATGGCCTGCATGGGCCGCGGCGTGCCCGTCCTGCAGGACGACATCGACCAGGGCCTCGACGACCTCGCCGACGACTCCTTCGACGTGGTCGTGATGTCGCTGACCCTCCAGGCCGTGCACCGCCCCGCGCTCGTCCTGCGCGAGATGGCCCGCGTGGGACGCCGCAGCATCGTCTCCTTCCCGAACTTCGGCCACTGGCGGCTGCGCACGCAGCTCGCCGCCAAGGGGCGCATGCCCGTCTCGCCGCTCCTCCCCTACGCCTGGCACGAGACCCCGAACATCCGCCTCTGCTCGATCACCGACTTCGAGGGGCTCGTCCGCGCCGAGGGCCTTCGGGTGGAGCAGCGGATCCTGCTCGGCGAGGGCGGCAGCCCCCTCGGCGGGCTCGCGGAGCGCGCCCCCAACCTGCTGGCGGCGGGCGTCGTCTACCTGCTCGGCCGCTAGGCGACGGGCGCGCCGAGCTCGGCGGCCGGGTCGGCCTCGAGCAGGAGCACCGTGCCGTCCCCCTGGATCGACCCGAGCAGCAGGAACTGGCTCTCGAAGCCCGCGATCCGGCGCACCCCGAGGTTGACGCAGCCGACCACGCGCCGGCCGAGCAGATCCTCCGCGGCGTAGTTCGTGACCTGCGCGCTCGTCCAGCGCTCGCCGAGCTCGGGGCCGAAGTCGACGCGGATCCGCCAGGCCGGCTTGCGGGCCTCCGGGAACGGCTGCACCTCCCGCACCTCCCCCACGCGCATGTCGACCGCGGCGAACGCCTCCACGGGGATGTCAGGGCGGAGCTCCACGCGCGCCACTCTAGGCCACGGCGCAGGCGGTACGCTCCCGGCTGTGGAGCGCACGGCGATCGTCATCGGAGCGGGGCTCGCGGGCCTCAGCGCCGCCGACCGGCTGGTCGAGGCCGGCTGGGACGTGACCGTGCTC
>JBEGMS010000165.1:0-10463 GCA_041182985.1 Actinomycetota bacterium | reverse complement strand
GTCCACGTACGGCCTGCTGGCGCCGACCCTGCTCGTCCTCGCGGCGTTCTTCCTGCTGCCGCTGTACTACATCTTCCTGTTCTCGGTCGCCCTCAAGCGGTTCTCGCCGACGGAGGCGCTCGCCGCCCTCAACGGCGAGCTCAACGGATTCACGGGAGAGCTCTGGGGGAAGCTCGTCGGCGGCGAGGTGAACGTCGCCCTCCTCGGCCTCGACTTCGCGGTGCCGGGGCTCCTGATCGGCGTCGCGCTGATCGCCCTGCTCGTCCTGACGGTGGCCGGCGGCCGCCTGTCCGAGGCCTACGGCAACTGGATCGTCGGCATCGCCTTCGCGCTGCTCCTGATGCCGTTCCTGACGATCCCGGCCGGGAACTCGCTGCTCAGGATCATGCAGTTCACGACGGAGGGCATCCAGCTCAACCTCTTCTTCAAGTCGGTGACGATGGCGATGACCTCGTCCGTGATCGCCGTGATCGTCGCGATCCCCGTCGCCTACTTCCTCGCCTTCTGCGTCCAGAAGTCGAAGTACACGTGGCTCCTGATCGTGATCGCGCCGTTCCTGACGTCGTACCTCCTGCGCGTGTTCGCCTGGAAGGTCATCCTCGGCGACCAGGGCCTGATCAACTCGGGCCTGATGACCGTCGGGATCATCGACGCGCCCCTCACGTTCCTCATCTACAGCCAGTTCACCGTGATGGTCGTGCTGACGTACGCCTGGGTGCCGTTCATCTGCCTGCCGATCTTCCTCGCCTTCGAGACGATCGACCGCCGGCTGCTCGAGGCCTCGATGGACCTCGGCGCCACCCGCTGGCAGGCCTTCCGCAAGATCACCCTCCCGATCGCCGCACCGGGCATCGTCGCCGCCTTCCTGTTCGTGTTCATCCCGTCGATCGGCGAGTACGTCACGCCCACGCTGGTCGGCGGCGTCGACGGCACGATGTTCGGGCAGAACCTCGCCAGCCAGTTCGTCGGCGGCAGCTTCAACTGGCAGTACGGCTCCGCGATGGCGCTGTTCCTGATGGGCGTCGTCCTGATCCTCGTGTTCGCGACCTCGCGCTTCTTGCGCGCCGGCGGGGGCGGGCTCTAGATGGCCGCCCGCGACACCTCCACGTTCGTCCTGATCTCCCCGAACGGCAAGCGCATCCTGACGCTGTTCTTCGCGGTCTTCCTGGTCTTCCTGTACCTGCCCACCGTGCTGCTCGTGATCTTCTCGTTCAACGACTCGACGGTGGCGGCGTTCCCGCTGGACGGCTTCACGCTGCGCTGGTACGAGCTGTCGTGGCAGACGGGCGAGATCCGCCAGTCCCTGTTCGCCAGCCTCAAGGTCGCCGTCGCCGCGGCGGCCATCGCGACCCTGCTCGCGCTGCTCGGCTCCTACCCGCTGGCCCGCCGCAACGTGCGCTTCCGGCCCCTGATGTCGGCGCTCCTGCTCGTGCCCCTGGTGGTGCCCACCGTCGTCGTCGGCGTGTCGCTGCTGACGATGTTCCAGCGCGGCGCGATCCCGATCGGCCTCGGCCTGCCGAGCATCATGATCGGGCACATCATCATCGCCCTGCCCTTCGCGGTCCTGATCCTCCTGCCGCGCATCGCCTCGATCGACCGCCGCCTCGAGGAGGCCGCCGCGGACCTCGGCGCCAACGGCCTGCAGACCTTCCGCTTCGTGCTGCTGCCGCTGATCTTCCCGTCGATCATCTCCGCCTTCATGATCGCCTTCATCTTCTCGATCGACGAGGTCGTGATCGCCTCGTTCCTCAGCTCCGACCAGCCGACCTACCCGGTCTACCTGTACTCGGGCCTGAAGTTCCCCGAGAAGACCCAGGCGCTGATCCCGGTCGCCACGATCATGATCGTGATCAGCTTCCTGATCGCGTTCGGCGCCGAGGCGATCCGCCGCTACGGCGATCGCAAGCTCGAGGGCCGCTGACCGTGCGCGTCGCGATCGCCGTGCTGGTCGCGGTGGTCGTGCTGGGCGGCTCCGCGGTCGCCGTCGCCTCCACCATCGACACGACCGACGCCGAGCGCCGCGCCCGCGCCATCGCCGTCCTCAGCGAGACGACCGGCGTCGACTGCGACTGCACCGCGGGCACGCGCGCCAAGGAGCGGATCGCGAACGGGCTCGCCGACGGCGAGCCGGGAGCGCAATAGGGTGCGTTGCCGAGCGGCCACCCTGAACACCGACCAGCGGCGGGCCCGCCCGCCGCACGAGGAGGGAAATCCATGAGACACCTCGACCGCAAGGGCTTCCTCGCCCTCTCGGGCACCACGAGCCTCGCGGCCTTCCTGGCCGCCTGCGGCGGCTCGTCGTCGGACTCGTCCGGCGGCGGCGAAGCGGGCGGCGGGGCGGCCGACGCCGGCTCGACCGCGGCTGCGGCCCCCACGGTCGACCCCGCCACGGAGCCGGGCGGCCCGATCGAGATCTTCACCTGGGCCGGCTACGACAACGACCCCGAGGCCGGCGCCCCGTGGATGTGGAGCCAGTACGAGGAGGGCCCGTACGCCCAGGATTCGCCGCTGACCTGGACGTTCCTCGAGGACGACACGCAGGCGCTCTCGAAGGTCGCGTCGGGCTACAACCCGGACATCGCCCACCCGTGCGTGATGTGGATCAACCAGTGGCGCGACGGCGGGCTGATCCAGCCCCTCGACCTGTCGCTCTTCCCGGACTTCGAGGGCATCCCGGAGGCGGTCCGGGCCGGCGGCGAGATCGACGGCCAGACCTGGTTCATGCCGTTCGACGTCGGCTTCACTTCGCTGACCTACGACGCGGACGCGATCGACTTCGACGAGGTCGGGGGCGAGGAGACCTGGAGCATCCTGCTCGACTCGCGCTACGCCGGCAAGTTCTCGTTCTTCTCGGACCCGACGGCCATCATCGGCTACTCGCACCTCATGAACGAGGGCGCCGTCGACCCGTCCGTGCTGAACACGGAGCAGATCGCCGCGGCCAAGGAGACGGCGCTGAAGTGGAAGCCGAATCTGCGCAACTACTGGACGTCGCAGACCGACACGGTCAACGACTTCGTCAACGGCAACCTGCTCGCCACCTACACCTGGCCGGACGGCTACTGGCGGATCAAGAACCACCCCAAGATGAAGGGCCGCAACATCAAGTACATGCAGCCCAAGGAGGGCCGCGGCGCCTGGGTCTGCGGCATGGTGCTCAGCGCCACCACCAAGCAGCCGGGCCGCGCCCAGCTGGCCATGGCGGCGGCCAACACGCCGCAGGCCTCCGCCTCGCTGACGGACATCTTCCAGTACGCGGGCGCGCAGAAAGACGGCGTCATGGAGCTGATCCAGGACAAGGAGCTGATCAAGGCGTTCGAGATCGACAACCCGTCCGCCTGGGAGGCCCCGAAGACCTGGTTCGAGCATCCCATCCCGAACTACCGCGAGGTGATCGCGGCCGGCGAGGAGGTCAAGGCCTCCTAGCCGGATGCGCACGGGGCCCCGTCCGCCGGCCGGCGGGCGGGGCCCTTCGCGTTCCCCGGCGGCCTCAGGCCGGCTCGCGCAGGAACGAGACGGGCCGCTCGCCCATCAGGACCCGCGCGACCTCCTCGGCGGCATCGTCGAACGAGCGCCGGTCCGACTCCGCCGAGTACCAGGCCGCGTGCGGCTGGAGGATCGTGCGCGGCCAGCCGCGCTCGGGCGCGTCGGGCGGCGCCGGCTCGACGGGCAGGGCGTCGAGGGCGGCGCCGGCGATGCGCCCCTCGACGAGGGCCGCGCCGAGGGCCTCGTGGTCGACGAGGGCCGCGCGCGCGGTGTTGACGAGGTAGGCGTCGGGGCGCATCCGCGCCAGGGCGTCGGCGTCGATCATCCCGCGCGTGCGGTCGGTGACGGAGGTCATCAGGCAGACGACGTCGCTCGCGCCGAGCAGCTCGTCGAGGGGCGCGAGGCGCCCGCCGGCGGCCGCCACCTCGTCGGCGCTCGCGTGCTCCGAGGCGACCAGGACCTCCATCCCGAGGGCCGCGCCCCGCTCGATCACGCCGCGTCCGATCGTGCCGAAGCCGATCACGCCGAGCACCGACCCCCTGACCGGGCGCGGCGCCTGCGGGTACGGCCACCAGACGCCGTCGCGGACGAGGCGGTCGAGCATCACGATGCCGCGCAGGCAGGCGATCGCGAGGCCGATCGTGTGGTCGGCGACCTCGTCGTCGCAGAAGTGCGTGACCCGGCAGCACCAGACGCCGCGTGCGGCGAGGCCGTCGGCGTCGAGGTGGTCGTGGCCGGTCGAGCAGGTCGCGACGACGCGCAGGTTGGGCGCCCGCTCCAGCACGGAGGCGTCGATCCGGCCGCCCGGGTACGTCAGCACGCCGACCACGTCGTCGCCCGCGATCTCGCGGTCGAACACCACCTCGGCCCCCGCGGGCCCGATGATCGCGTTGGCGCGGTCGAGCGGCCACGTGTCGTCGATGCAGACCACCCTCATGCCCCCACCTCCCGTATCAGCCCCTGCGGGCGCTCGCCGCGCAGGACGCGGGCGAGGTCGTCGATCTGCCGCCGGTACGGCGCGAGGCTCGCCTCGGGCGAATACCAGGACGCGTGCGGCTGCAGGACCAGGTTCGGCCAGCCGAGCGCCGGCTCGTCGCGGCCCGGCGGCTCGACCGGCAGGACGTCGATGGCGGCGCCGGCGATCTCGCCCGCCGCGAGCGCGGCGCCGAGCGCCGCGTGGTCGACGAGGCCGGCCCGCGCGCAGTTGACGAGGTAGGCGTCGGGGCGCATCCGCCCCAGCGCGTCCGCGTCGATCAGGTGGCGCGTCGCGTCCACGAGGGGCGCGTGCAGCGTCACGACGTCGCTCGTGGCGAGCAGCGCGTCGAGGTCGAGCGGCTCGACCCCGAGCGCGCGCACCTCCCGCGCATCGACGGCCGGGTCGAAGGCGGCGACGGGCATCCCGTTGGCCTGCCCGAGCGCGGCCACGAGCCGGCCGATCCGGCCGAGGCCGATGATCCCGAGGCGGCTGCCGCGCACGCGGCGCGGCTCGAGCGGGTACGGCCACCAGCCGCCGTCGCGCACGTGCCGGTCGAGCCGGTGCACGCCGCGCAGGAGACCCGTGGCCAGCGCGATCGCGTGCTCGGCGACCTCCTCGTCGCAGTAGCCCGAGACGTGCAGGCACATCACGCCGGCGTCCGAGAGGGCGTCGACGTCGAGGTTGTCGTACCCCGTCGAGCAGGTGCCCGCCAGGAGGAGGTTGGGGCAGCGCCCGAGCACGTCGGCGCGGATCTCCTGCTCGGGCGCGGCGAGCACCGCGACGACGTCGTCGCCCGTCGCGACGTCGGCCTTTTCGACAACCACGTCGAGCCCGGCGAGGGCCGCGTCGACGCCCTCGAGCGGCCACAGCGGGTCGAGCAGGACGACCCGCCTCACGCGGCCTCCCCCGCCCCGAGCACGGCGTCGACCCGGTCGACGAGCGCGAGGTCGAGCGCGGAGATCCCCGGCGGGCGATGCGTCGCCACGGCGACCCGGACGCGCCCGAAGCGCTGCTCGAGATCGGGATGGTGGTCGAGATCCTCCGCCGCCTGCGCGATCGCCTGGAGGGCGGCGCGTGCGGCGTCCCACGAGCCGCAGTCGTGCTCGCGCACGAGCCGGCCGTCGACCAGCGCCCAGCCCGGCCGGGCGCAGAGCGCGTCGGCCACGACGACGTAGGTCAGGGGGGTGCGGTCCATGCGAGATCGTGCGGGGGCGCCCCACCGGGCGCGTCCCCGTGCGCGTAGACTAGGCCGCACACGCGGACACCGGGAGGGTCAGTGGCGAGCAAGTGGCTCGAGGTCGGCAGGTACGGGCAGAGCGTCTGGTACGACAACGTCGCGCGCCCCGCGGTGCAGACGGGCCTCCTGGCCCGGATCATCGAGGAGGACGGCGTCACCGGCGGGACCTCGAACCCGTCCATCTTCGCCAAGAACGTCGAGGAGTCCGGCCTCTACGACGACGCGATCCGCGCCGTGCCCGCCGACGCCTCCGCCGCCGAGGCCTTCCAGCCGCTGTGGATCGAGGACATCCAGGCCGCCTGCGACGTCCTGCGCGGCGTCCACGACCGCACCGCGGGCGCCGACGGCTACGTCTCGATCGAGGTCGAGGCCGACCTCGCCTTCGACACCGCGGGCACGGTCCGCCGCGCGCACGAGCTGCACGCCGCCGTCGACCGGCCCAACGTGATGATCAAGGTGCCCGGCACCCGCGAGGGCATCGACTCCTTCCGGCAGCTGACCCGCGACGGCCTCAGCATCAACGTCACGCTGCTCTTCGCCGTCGAGCGCTACCTCGCGATCGCCGAGGCCTACGTCGACGGCATGGCGGAGCGCCACGCCGCGGGCGAGGACCTCGGCGGGATCCGCTCGGTGGCGAGCTTCTTCGTGTCGCGCATCGACACGAAGGTCGACGCGCTCCTGCCGGAGGGCTCGCCGCTGCGCGGCAAGGCCGCCGTGGCCAACGCCAAGATCGCCTACGCGGACGTCTACCGCCGCGTGTTCGAGGGCGAGCGCTGGGCGCCCCTCGAGGCGGCCGGCGCGCACCGCCAGCGCCCCCTCTGGGCCTCGACGAGCACGAAGAACCCCGCCTACTCCCCGACGATCTACGTCGACGACCTGATCGGGCCGGACACCGTCAACACGGTGCCCGACGCCACGCTCGAGGCGTTCCGGACGCAGGGCAACCCGGGCGACAACATCGGGCGGGATCTCGACGAGGCGCGCGCCGTGATGGCGGGCGTCGCCGAGGCCGGGATCGACTTCGACGCCGTCACGCGCCAGCTCGAGGACGAGGGCGTCAGGCAGTTCGCGGACGCCTACGCGGGCATGCTCGAGGCGATCCAGAACCGCCGCGCGGCCGTCTCCGGCTAGGCCGACGGCGGCGCCGTCGGCGCCGGCGCCCGCAGCAGCCGCCGCAGGAAGCCCGGCAGCCACCAGTTGGCCTCGCCGAGCAGCACCATCGTGCTCGGCACGAGCATCAGGCGCACGATCGTGGCGTCGACGAGGACCGCGGTGGCGAGGCCGATCCCGAACATCTTCACGATCACGCTCTCCTCGAGGACGAACGACAGGAAGACGGTGATCATGATCAGCGCGGCCGCCGTGATCACGCGCGCCGTGTGCGAGAGCCCGACCTCGACGCTGCGCAGGGCGCTCGCGCCGCGCAGGTGCGCCTCGCGGATGCGGCTGATCAGGAACACCTCGTAGTCCATGGACAGCCCGAACAGGATCGCGAACATCATCATCGGCACGTAGGCCTCGATCATCACGGTCTCCTTGAGGCCGATCAGGCTCGCGCCCCACCCCCACTGGAAGATCGCCACGATCGCCCCGTAGGCGGCGCCGATCGAGAGGGCGTTCATGATCGCCGCCTTCAGCGGCACGAGCACCGACTTGAACTCGACGAGGAGCAGGATGAACGAAAGCAGGATCACCGCGGCGATGAAGACGGGCAGCCGCTGCGCGATCCGGTCGGAGAGGTTGAGGAGCCCCGCGGTCAGACCCGTCGCGTAGACCCGCACCTCGGGCCCCGTGACCCGCTGGACGTCACCGGGCAGGCGCTCGACGAGCCGCTGCGTGCGGTCATCGGTGGGCGCCGACTTCGGCGTCACGCTGATCACCACGACCTTGTCCTTCGCGCTGATGGCGGGCGGCGCCACCACCTCGACGTCGGCGTCCTTGGCGATCGCCTCGACGACGCGCTTGGCCCCGCGCTCGTCCGCGTAGGGGTGCAGCACGACCTCGATCGGCCCGTTGAAGCCCGGCCCGAACGCCTTCGCCAGCTGGTCGTACGCGATGCGCGTCGTCGAGCCCGGCGGGTCGGAGCCCGCGTCGACCTGGCCGAGGCGCATCTGCAGGAGCGGCACGGTCAGCACCCCGAGGATCGCGATCGCGAGCAGGAGGAACGGGATGGGGTGCGAGCCGACGAGCCGGGCCCAACGGCCCCAGATGCCCCCGCCGACGTCGTCGGGGCCCGTCGTGGCCGGCGGCGCCTCGCGGTCGCGCTTGCGGATGATGTGGCGCCCCATCACGGCGAGGAGCGCCGGCTGCAGGGTGAGCGCCGAGAGGATCGCGGTCAGGACGGCGACGGAGGCCGTCACCCCGAGCATCGTCACGAACGGGATCTGCGCGGTGGCGAGGCCGAGCAGCGCGATCGCCACCGTCAGGCCCGCGACCAGGACGGCGCGCCCCGCGGTGCCCATCGCGTCGCGGATGCCCTGCAGGGGCTCGACGCCGCGCAGGAGGTTCTCGCGCTGGCGGTTGACGAGGAACACGGCGTAGTCGATGCCGACGCCGAGCCCGATCATCGTGGCCAGGATCGGGCCGATCGACGAGATCTGCAGGTACGCCGACAGCAGCTTGATCGTGGCCACCCCGAGCAGGAGCCCCGCGACGGCGCTGAGGAGCGGCGACACCATCGCCAGCGCGGTGCCGAAGGCCACGAGCAGGATGATCATCGCGGCCACGAGGCCGAGCGCGTCGGAGATGTCCGTGGTGGCGCTCTCCTCCTCGGCCGCGGGCGTGCCGGAGTAGGCGATGCGCAGGCCGTCGACGGCGCGCAGCGGCCGCATCGCCTCCTGCAGGTGGCGGTAGGTCGCGGGCCGCACCTCCTCCGCCCCGAGGTCGTAGGTGAGGCCGATCACGGCCGTCGACTGGTCCCTGGAGACGAGGCCACCCGGCTCGAGCGGGCTCTGCACGGAGGCCATCCGCGGCAGCGTGCGGGCGTCCCGGACCGCCTTCTCGATCGCGCGCTGGACGCGCTTCTCGCGCAGCACGCCCGGCTCGCCGTAGACCACGACCTGGCCCGACAGGCCCTTGCCCGTCGGGAACGCGCGGTTGGCGAGGTCGGCGCCCTCCTGGGCGCTGGTGCCGGGCACCGTCAGGTTGGCGTTGGCGCGGCCGCCAGCGAGGATCCCCGCCACGCCGACGCCGGCGAGCAGGACGATCCAGAGCGCGATCACGATCCACTTGCGCTGCGCGCACCACCCGCCGATCCGACTGACCACCCGCGACCTCCTCGGCGGCAGTCTACCGCCCGCACCGTGGCGCCACGGGCCCCTAGACTGCCCGCACGATCCCGGGAGGAGACGACGTGGCCCTGTTCGAGGTGCGCAAGATCGCGGTCTACACGGAGGAGATCCACCACGACTTCGGGCCGCCGCCCGCCGAGCCCGTGCGCAAGGGCGCGGCCATGGCGGTCGTCACCAACCCGTACGTGGGCTCCTACGTCGAGGACCTGTCCCCCGCCTTCGACGAGCTGCAGGCGCTCGGCGAGCGCCTCGGCGGCATCCTCATCGAGCACCTCGGCGGCGACGCGAGCCGGATCGAGGGCTACGGCAAGGGCGCGATCGTCGGCGGCCGGGGCGAGATCGAGCACGGCGCGATGTGGCACATCCCGGGCGGCGGCGGCATGCGCGCGGCGATCGGCGGCGGCACCTCGATCGTGCCCTCCACGAAGAAGGTGGCCGGCATCGGCGCCCGCATCGACATCCCCCTCACCCACATCGCCTGGTCGTACGTGGGCAGCCACTACGACGCGATCGAGGTCGGCGTGCCCGACGGGCCGCGCGACGACGAGATGGTGCTGATCCTCGCGATGGCCACCGCGGGCCGCGTCCACGCGCGCCTCGCCCGCGGCTTCACGCTCGAGGATCGCGGCAAGCCGGGGGTGCCGGCGTGAGGATCGCCTTCGTCGGGATCGGCCGGATGGGCTGGCACCTCGCCGGCCACCTCGCGGCCGCCGGCCACGACCTCGCGGTCTACGACATCGACGCGGACCTCGCGGCCCGCTGGACGTCGGAGCACCGGGGTCGCGCCGCCGCGTCCGTGGCCGACGCCGTCCAGAGCTGCGACGCCGTCTGCTCGTCCGTGCCCGCCGATCCGCAGCTGCGCGCCATCTGGGACGCGGGCCGGGACGCGCTCGCCACCGGCGCGGTCTGGATCGACCACTCCACCACCTCCGCCGAGATCGCGCGCGTCATCGCCGCGGAGGCCGCGGAGCAGGGCTGCGCCTTCGTCGACGCGCCGGTCTCCGGCGGCACCGTCGGGGCCGAGAACGGCAAGCTGGCCGTCATGGCGGGCGGCGACGAGGCGGCCTGGGCCGTCGCCGAGCAGGTCGTCGCGGCCTACGCGGCGCGCGCGAACCTGATCGGACCGCCGGGCGCCGGGCAGCTGACGAAGATGGCCAACCAGATCTGCGTGCTCGGCACAGGCCAGGCGCTCGCCGAGGGCCTCGTCTTCGCGGAGAGGGCCGGGCTCGACCCGCGCCGCGTGCTCGAGGTGATGCTGACCGGCTCCTCGACCTCGTGGATGATGGAGAACCGCGCCGAGCTGATGATCGACGCCACCTACGACTACGGCTTCTCGACCACGCTCATGCGCAAGGACGTCGGGCTCGTGCTCGAGGAGGCCGCGCGGATGGACGCGGAGCTCCCCGTCACCGAGGTCGTGGCGCGCCTGCTCGACGAGAACGACGCGCGCGGGCACGCCGACGACGACTGGTGC
>JBEGMS010000164.1:0-2983 GCA_041182985.1 Actinomycetota bacterium | reverse complement strand
GTCGTGGCGGAGGCCGAGGTCGTCGACGTCGTCGCCGAGACCCCGCCGGTCGAGGAGGCCGCCCCGCCGGCGGAGGAGCGCGAGGTCGTCGAGACCGTCGAGGCCGTCGCCGAGATCGTCGTCGAGGAGCCGGCTGCCCCCGCCGAGGAGCCGACGGCCGAGCCCGTCGAGGCGCCCGCGGCCGCGAAGCCGGCCGCCAAGCCGAAGGCGCCGGCCAAGCCCAAGGCACCCGCCAAGCCGCGTGCGGCGGCGGTTCCGAAAGCCCCGGCGAAGCCGAAGGCGCCGGCCAAGCCGAAGGCCGCCGCGGCTCCCAAGGCCGAGGCGAAGCCCAAGGCGCCGGCGAAGCCGAAGGCCCCGGCGAAGCCGAAGGCGGAGGCGAAGCCCAAGACGACGACGACCCGCAGGACCACGACGACCGCCGCCAAGAAGCCTGGTGCCGCGTCCGACGCGGACAACGGGTAATCTGCCGCGCAGTTCGAGGACGCACGATGCCGAAGGTCAAGACCAACTCCAGCGCCAAGAAGCGCATGAAGGTGTCCGGTACGGGCAAGATCGCCCGTCGCCAGGCCATGGAGGCGCATCTGCGCGGCAAGATGACCGCCAAGCGCCGCCGCAAGCTGAGCCAGGACCAGCCGATGGCGAAGGCCGACTACAAGGAGGCCCTGCGCCTCCTCGGAAAGCGGTAGGGAGATCAGATGGCCCGCGTCAAGCGCTCCGTCCACGCGAAGAAGAAGCGTCGCAAGACCCTCGAGGAGGCCTCCGGCTACTGGGGCCTCAAGTCGAAGCTCTACCGCCGCGCGAAGGAGCAGGTCGCCCGCTCCGGCAACTACGCGTACCGCGACCGCCGCGTTCGCAAGCGCGACTTCCGCTCGCTCTGGATCGTCCGCATCAACGCGGGCGCCCGCCAGCACGACCTCTCGTACTCGCAGTTCATGCACGGCCTCAAGAAGGCCGGCGTGGAGGCGGACCGCAAGGTCCTCGCCGACCTCGCGATGAACGAGCCCGCGGCCTTCGGCGCCCTCGCCGAGAAGGCCAAGGCCGCGCTGGCCGCCTAGGCGGCACCGGCGTGGAGCCGATCCGCAGCCTGCGGAACCCGGCGTTGCAGCGCGTGCGCGCGCTCCAGCGCACGTCGGAGCGCCGCGCGCAGGGGCTGTTCGCCGTCGAGGGCGAGGACCACGTCGAGGCGGCGATCCGTGCCGGCGCCGTGCTCGAGGACCTGCTCGTGCGCGAGGGTGCTCCCGCGCCCGCCGGTGTGCGCGTGGAGCCGCTGGTGGTCGCCGCCGAGGCGATGGATCGAGTCTCCGGCGTGGCGTCGGGCAGCCGCGTGATCGCGGTCGTGCGCACCGACTCGCTGCCGCAGCCGCCCGCGGCGCTCGCAGGCGTCGGGCTCGTCCTCTGCGGCGTCTCGGACCCGGGCAACGTGGGCACGCTCCTGCGCACCGCCGCGGCCTTCGCTGCCGAGGTGGTCGTGCTCGGGGCGCCGAGCGCCGACCCGACCGCGCCGAAGGCGGTGCGGGCCGCCACCGGGGCGACGTTCGCCGTGCCGACGCTCGCCGTCGAGGACCCGGCCGACGCGTACCCGGATGTCCGACTGGTCGCGCTCGACGGAGCGGCGGAGGTCGACCTCGCCGGCGTCGACCTCACCGGTCCGGTGCTGATCGCCCTCGGGGCCGAGCGCGACGGCCTGGCGGGGTCGGTGCGGGAGCGGGCGCAGGTCGTCTGCAGGATCCCGCAGTCGGCCGCCGCGGAGTCGCTGAACGTGGCGGCGGCGGGGGCGATCGCGCTCAGCCGGGCGTTTCGGCCCTGAGGCGCCTGACGATCAGGTGACGTGCTGCGCGATCACCACGAGGTCGCCTGTGCCGTCCTCGCGGACGGGTTCGCCCGTGAAGTCGCCCCACGCGGTCATCACCTCGAAGCCCGCCTCCGCGACGAGGGCGAGCCAGCGGTCCGCGGGGATCGGGTGCAGGACCAGCGTCGTGGTGCGCCCGCGCATCTCGACCTCGACGTGCGTGGTGCCGTCGGGGCGGTGCCAGTCGGCCCGCTCCCGCGCGCCGGAGTCGCGGTGGTGCCAGCGGCCCTGGGTGGCGTCGATGTCCTCCGGGGTGGGCGCGAAGACGTCGAAGGCGAGGTAGCCGCCCTCCACCAGGAGCGCGCGCGCGGCCCGCAGGGCGGTGCGGCGCTCATGGTCGTCGCGCAGGTGCAGGAGGCTGCGGAAGGGGATCAGGACGCGGTCGAACGTGCCCTCGATGCCGGGGTCGAGCAGGTCCCCGGCGCGGATATCGATCCGCCCGAGGACGCCGGCCCGCTCCGCGTTGGCGCGCAGATGCGCCCGCATGGCGTCCGACGGGTCGACGGCGATCACGTCGTAGCCGGCCTCGGCGAGGGGAACGGCGATCCGGCCCGAGCCTGCCGCCAGCTCGACGATCGGCGCCTCCGCGCCCTGCGCCATCCCGACGTAGTGGGGGATGTCCTCGACGACCTCGAGGCACCACGCGTCGTAGATGTCGGCGATCGGCTCGTACTCGTCGATCCGGTCCGCCACGGCTAGCCCCTGAGCCAGCGCGGCGGCAGGCCCTCGCGCTCGGCGAGGACGTCGAGGACGCGAAGCGGGTCCGTGCCGTCGCGGGCGAGCAGCACGAGCAGGTGGAAGAGCACGTCGGCGGCCTCCTCGGCCTGGTGGTCCGAGCCGGGGGCGGCCTCGAGCACCTCGGCCGCCTCCTCGGCGACCTTGCCGGCGGCCACGTCGCGGTCGGCGGCGAGCAGGCGCGCGACGTACGAGCCCGCGGGGTCGGCGCCCCGGCGCGCCTCGATCGTGCGGGCGAGCCGCGCGAGCAGCGGGCCCGCGTCGTCGCCCCAGCAGGAGCGCGTGCCGGTGTGGCAGGCGGGGCCGGCGGGGGAGACCATCACGAGCAGCGCGTCTCCGTCGCAGTCGAGCCGGATCGACTCGACCTGCAGCACGTTGCCGCTCGTGGCGACCTTCTGG
>JBEGMS010000163.1:0-2664 GCA_041182985.1 Actinomycetota bacterium | reverse complement strand
CTCCACCTCCGGCAGCAGATCGTGGAACGCGAGCCGCAGGTGCTCGATCGGCAGCTCCCGGAACCCCACCCCCAGGTTCTCCGCCACCACCCGCGCATCCGACCGCGTCTCCTCCACGTTGAAGCGCGTCGGCATCGACACCGCATGCACCCGATCCGGCCCGAGCGCATCCGCCGCGAGCGCCGCCACGAGCGCCGAGTCGATCCCCCCCGACACGCCCAACAGCACCCCGGGAAAGCCGTTCTTGACCACGTAATCGCGCAGCCCCAGCACCAAGACGCCCCACAGCTCCTCCATCTCGGAGCCGGGCAGCGGCGCTGTCACGGCATCGACGGGTCCGCCGGGCGCACCGACAGGGATCTCCGCCGCGATCGAGATGGCCCCCGCGCCGCGGCCGCTCGGGAGGTCGAGGTCGCAGACCACGAGGTCCTCCGCGCAGAACGCCCCGCGCGCGATCAGATCCCCCGCGGCGTCGAAGACGAGGCTGCGCCCGTCGAACAGGAGCTCGTCCTGCCCGCCGACGAGGTTGGCGTAGGCGACCGCGCAGCCCTCGTCGCGGGCGAACGCGCCGATCAGGTCGTCGCGCTGGCGCCCCTTGCCGAGGTGGTACGGCGACGCCGAGAGGTTGACCACGAGCGACGCCCCGCCGCGCGCCGCGGCGTGCGCCGGCCCGTCGGCGACCCAGATGTCCTCGCAGATCGTGATGCCGACGAGCGCGCCGCCCGCCTGCACGAGCAGCGGGCCGTCGCCCGGCCGGAAGGTGCGCTGCTCGTCGAAGACGCTGTAGTTCGGCAGGGCCATCTTGTCGTAGCGCGCCACCACCGCCCCGCCCTCGAGCACGAACGCGCTGTTGCGCACCCCGTCCGGCCCGGCCCACGGCGACCCCACGATCACCGGCACCGCCACCTCGCCCGCCAGCCGGGCCACCGCCTGCTCGCAGGCCCGCACGAACGACGGGCGCAGCACCAGGTCCTCCGGCGGGTACCCCGACACCACCAGCTCCGGGGCCACCACGAGGTCCGCGCCGAGCTCCGCGGCCCGCGCCGCAGCGGACGCCACCAGCTCCACATTGCCGGCGAGGTCCCCGACCGTCGGGTTCAGCTGGGCGAGCGCGATGCGCACGCGGGGCAGT
The DNA here is from genome assembly GCA_041182985.1 of Actinomycetota bacterium. Classification (GTDB taxonomy): domain Bacteria; phylum Actinomycetota; class Thermoleophilia; order Gaiellales; family F1-60-MAGs149; genus F1-60-MAGs149. The sequence continues at coordinate 1,532 of JBEGMS010000163.1, read as the reverse complement.
CTACTGCGCCGCGGCGGCCCGGCCCGCCTGCCGGGCGAGCGCGGTCGACACCGCGGCGTCGAGGCCGATCGCCCCGTGCAGGCACGCCGCCTCGGGGGTCCGCTGCTGATCGGCGTCGACGCAGTGCAGGACGGCCACGACCCGCTCGCGCGGCGTGCCGAGGCGCTCGGCCGCGCGCTCGATCCGGCGCGCGCTGAGGCGCGGGATGCCCAGGAGGCGCCCCTCCTCGGACTGCAGGAGCACGGGGCCGGGCACGAACGCGTCGGCCGCGCCGACGGCGAAGAGCAGGCTCGCGCAGCCGACGACCGACGGGTCGAGACGGGGGTGCAGGAGCGCGAGCTCGCGGCAGGCCGTGGCCACGGCCACCGTGTGCTGGAGCGCGCCACCCGCGTAGGCGTGGTGGTGCTCGACGCTCATCGGCGCCGCCCGGAAGGCCGCCCGCAGCGGCTCGTCGGCGAGGACGGCGGCCGCCAGGTCGCGCAGGGCGGCGTCGGGGATCTCCTCGACCAGGAACTCGAGGAAGCCCTCGAGGTCGTCGACGTCGCGGCGCGCGCCCGGGACGAAGTCGAGGGCGTCGGCCTCCGCCTCCGTCCGCTCGAGCGAGCGCACGACGATCTGCGGCCGCCCCCGGAACGACTCCACGGATCCGAGCACCCGCACCACGTCGCCGGCCTCGAAGCGCCCGTCGAGGATCGGCGCGTCGTCGAAGACGGTGGCGCGCACGCGCCCCGTCCGGTCGGCCAGCTCGAGCGCGAGGTACGGGCTGCCCGTGCGGGTGCGACGGCGGTCCTTGCGCAGCACCGCGAACGTCGAGTCGACGAGCTGGCCCTCGACGAGCTCCGAGACGGACGTGCGGGCGTCGGCGGCCATGCCGTGAGTCTAGGCGGCTGGCAGGGCGGATGGGCGAGCCCCGATACCATGGCGAGCCCGATGGGCACTCCCGCCGAGACCCTCCACGTGCGCCCGTTCCGCGGGCTGCGCTACGACCCGGCCCGCCACCCGGCGTTCTCCATCGTCGCACCGCCCTACGACGTGATCACGATGGCCGACCGCATGCGCCTCGTCGCGCGCTCGAACCGCAACGTCGTGCGCCTGATCCTGCCCGACGTGGGCCGCGCCGAGAACGCCCGGCGCCTGCTCGACGAGTGGCGCGCCGACGGCACGCTGCTCCAGGAGGAGGCGCCCTGCCTGTACCGCACCGAGGAGACCTTCATCGGCCCCGACGGAGTCCAGCGCGTCCGCGAGGGCATGATCGCGCTCGTCGGGCTGCCCGACGGCGACGGCACGATCCTCCCCCACGAGCGCACGATGCCGAGCATCGTCGAGGACCGCCTGCGCCTCCTGCGCGCGACCCACGCCCAGCCGTCGCCGATCCTCGTCACCTACGACGACCCCGACGGCGAGATCGACGCCGCGCTGCGCGCCGGCTCGGAGCCGACGCCGGTGATCGACCTGACCGACGACCACGGCACCCACCTGCGCATGTGGCGCGTGCCCGAGTCGGACATCACGGACCGGATCCACGCCACGCT
>JBEGMS010000162.1:0-3700 GCA_041182985.1 Actinomycetota bacterium | reverse complement strand
TCTGCGAGACCATGGCCGGCACCGGCGCCTTCTACTGCCCCCATCACCGCTCGTACGGGCGCGGCGCCGTCGAGGCCTACGCGGATGCGATCGCGTGCGCCGAGAAGGCGGGCGTGCCGATCCACCTCGCCCACACGCACCTCGGCTTCACCGTCAACGCGGGACGCGGCCCCGAGCTGATGGCGATCATCGACGGCGCCCGCGCACGCGGCGTCGACGTCACCTTCGACACCTACCCGTACCTGGCCGGCAACACCTACCTGCACAGCATCCTGCCCGGCTGGGCCTTCGAGGGCGGGACCGACGCCACGATCGCGCGCCTGCGCGACCCCGACCTGCGCGAGCGCCTGCGGGTCGAGCTCGAGGAGGAGGGCACCGACGGCTTCCACGGGGTGCCGGTCGACTGGTCGTGGATCGTGGTCGGCGGCACCGGCGACGAGGCCAACGCCTGGGCGGTCGGCCGCTCGGTCGCCGACCTCGCCGCGGAGCGCGACGAGCGCCCCGCCGACATCTTCTGCGCGCTGGCGGCCGACGACCGGTTGATGGCGACCGCACTGCACCACGTCGGCAACGAGGAGCACGTGCGGCTGTTCATGCGCCACCCCGCGCACACCGCGGGCAGCGACGGAATCCTCGTCGGCTCGCGGCCGCACCCGCGCGGCTGGGGCACGATGCCGCGCTACCTCGCCCACTACGTGCGCGAGCTGGGGGTCCTCGGCCTCGAGGAGGCGGTCCGGCACATGACCTCCGCCCCCGCGCAGCGGCTCGGCCTGTGGGACCGGGGCCTCGTCCGCCCCGGGATGGTCGCCGACCTCGTCGCCTTCGATCCCGACCGGATCCGCGACACGGCCACGTACGAGGAGCCCCGCCGCGCCCCGGAGGGCATTCCCCACGTCTGGGTGGCCGGCGAGGCCACCGTCCGCGACGGGGTGCGCACCGAGGCGCTCCCCGGTCGGGCCCTGCGCTCCCGCTTCGGGGCCTAGGCGAGCGCCGCCGCGATCCGGTCGAGGATCGGCAGCGGCATCAGGCCGTAGTGGTAGAGGTCGAGGCGGCGGCAGCCCGCCTCCCGGGCCAGACCGACCTTGGCCCGCAGATCGTCCACGCCCGCGCAGTCCGACCCGAACGGCCGCACGATCGCGGCGAGCTCGCCGTCGCCCACGGCGGCCCGATAGGCGGCGAGGTCGAGCGCGACGCGGTCGGGGTCGCGGGCGTAGGCGATCGCCTCCACCGTGCAGTGCGGCGCGAGGGCCGCGACGTCGAGGCCGAAGCGCCAGCCGAAGTCCGCCGCCGGCCCGCCCGTCGGACGGCCGTCGGCGTAGCCCTTGGCCGCCCCGGACGAGTCGAGCACGGTCAGCGCCCCGCCCTCCTCCCGGCAGGCTTCGGACACCTCCCGGACCAGCGATGTAACCGCCGCCTCGCGCGAATCGAGGAGCGCCCCGAGCTGGCCACCGAGGAGCGCCGCCGCCTGCTCGCGCGACTCGACCTCGCCCGCGAGGGGCTCGCCCCGGTCGAGCATGCCCTGCAGGAGGGCGCGCACCCCGTCGCGCAGGGCGGGGCCGTCGGCACCGGCCGCGCTCGCCCCGGCCACGCAGTCGTCGCACAGGCAGAGGCCGAGCAGGAGCCGCCCCACGGCTCCGGGCTCGAACAGGTAGCGCTCGTGGTGCACGCCGTGCTCGAGCCCGTGATGGTGCAGGGACTCCGCGAGCACCTCCCCCATCCCGGCGCGCAGGATCGCGCGGGCGAGCGCCACGGCGTAGGCCCGGGCGGCGGGGCGGCTCGGGCAGAGCTGCTCGGGCAGCGGGTCCCCGAAGGCCGTCACGTGGGTGCCCGGACCGGGCTCGGCGCCGTCGACGTGCATGAAGACCGCCCAGCCGTCGACCGTCGCGCCGCGCGCGCCCGCCTGCTCGACGAGCTCGGCCACGGCGGCCTCCGTCAGCGCGTCCCCGGCCCGTGCGGGCTGCACCGGGCAGCCGTCCCAGGCCGCCGGATCGCGGGCGATCCAGAGGCCCGCGGGAAACGCGCGCAGGCGCGGCCCGCGGGCGTGCGGGAGGAGGTCGCGGGCGGCGTGGTACGACGCCGCGACGGCGAGGCCATCGACCCCGGCGCGCCCGAGAGCGTCGTCGAGGACCGCGGCGGGGCCGGCGTCGGCGACGTCGACCGCCGAGCAGAAGAGGGCGGTGCGCACCCGGCGCTAGAGGACGATGCCGTCCCAGTAGGCCTTGGCGCGCCGCGCCTCGCCGATGCACTCCTCGTACGGCGGCCACTGGTAGTCCGTGAACTCGATCTCCATCGAGACCGGCCCGTCGTAGCCCGCGGCGTCGAGCGTCCGCAGGATGCGCGGGATGTCGATGTCGCCGTCGCCGAGTGGCGGGAAGTCGGCCACGCCCTTGCCGCCGCGCTTGTCCTTGAGGTGCACGTGCCCGAGGTGCGGCAGCGCGAGCTCGATGTCCTCCTCCGGCACCGCCTCCGTGTAGTAGATGACGTTGCCCGGGTCGTAGTTGATGCCGACCCACGGGTTGTCGATCCGCTGGAGGATGTCGAGGCCGACCTTCGCCGTCGGCAGCAGGTTGGAGTCCGTCTCGATGCACAGCCGGATCCCGGCCGCCTCCGCCTCCTCGGCCACCGCGTTCACGTTGCGGACGAAGGCGTCGATCTGCTCCTCCGTCTCGGCGTCGCCCGTGAAGGTGTTGAGCACCCGGATGCCCATCTCCCGGCCGGCCCGCAGCACGTTCGTCAGGCGCTCGCGGCCGATGTCGAGGTGCAGCGGCGCGTGGCCGCTCATGGACACGCACGTCAGCCCGTGCTGGTCGAGCAGCCGCTGGCAGTTCGCCACCTCGGCTGGGCCGAGGTTGTCGGGGTCGAGGTGCTCGAGGAAGTCCTTGACGGCGCCGATCTCGACGTTCTCGAAGCCGGCGTCGGCGAGGCCGGCGAGCGCCTGCTCGAGCGTGTAGGGCAGGAAGATGATGGACGAGCCGGTCTGGGTCCATGCGGGCATGTCGGGCCTCCTAGTCGTCGGTGCCGCACCAGTCGAGGACGGCGAGCGCGAGCGCCTGCGCCGCCAGGGTGAGCTCGTCCACGAGGACGTGCTCGTCGATGCCGTGCGCGATGCGCAGCTCGCCCGGGCCGTAGACGATCGCCGGGATCCCCTCCGCCTGGTAGAACGTCGCGTCGCAGGCGGCGCCGAAGTTGGACGGGTGGTCGGGCGTCGGGTCGGGCTGGCGCGTCCCGCTGGCCGCCGCGTGGGCGGCGACCATGGTCTGCGTGATCGGCGCGTCCCACGGCTGCTCGTAGCCGGGCCACGAGAGGTGGAACGTGACCTCCGGCGGGTGCTCGCGCAGCCACGGGTCGAGCTGGGCGGCGTGGTGCACCTGGTCGCGGATCGCCTGCTGCACCTCGCCCGGGTCGATGCCCGGGCTGTGCCAGGCGACGTACTCGATCCGCCCGCGGTCGGCGAGCGACGCCGGGAACGGCATGCCGGCGTCGGCGTGCAGGACGTTCGGCCCGATCGTGAACCAGCCGTGCGGGAAGCCCGGGTGGTTCATGTCGACCGCCCACTGGCGCTCGAGCTCCTGCAGCGCCTGCAGGAGCGGGATGATCCGCTCGACCGCGTTGACGCCGATCGACGCTCCCGGCCCGCCGGGCCGGAGCGCGAGCGGCCGGTTGCCGCTGTGGGTGGCCTTGCCGACGATCGCGACGGTGA
>JBEGMS010000161.1:0-3287 GCA_041182985.1 Actinomycetota bacterium | reverse complement strand
CCGAGGCCGAGGCGAAGGGCGCGAACGCGATCATCGCGATGCGCTTCGACTCGAGCGAGATGATGGAGATGGGAACCGAGGTCGTCGCCTACGGCACGGCCGTCAAGCTCGCCTAGCCCGCGCCCGGGGCCCGGAACACGAGGGCCGCGTCGTGGCCCCCGAACCCGAACCCCGTCGACATCGCATGCTCGACCGATGCCGGCGTCGCCTCGCGCACGAGCGCGAGATCGACGTCCGGCGCGTCGAGGTTGGCGCAGGGCGGGAGCTGCCCGCGCGCGAACACCGCCATCGTGGCAACCGCCTCGATAGCGCCGGCCTCGCCGAGCGCGTGGCCGTGCTGGCCCTTCGTCGACGAGACGGGGTTGTCCCCGAGTCCCGCTCGCGCGAACGCGAGCGCCTCGGCGCCGTCGCCCACGGGCGTCGAGGTGGCGTGCGCGTTGACGTAGCCGACGGCCTCGGACCCGATCCCGGCGTCGGCGAGAGCCGCCTCGATCGCCCGTGCCGGCCCCTCCCCGGTCTCGTCGGGGCTGGTCAGGTGCCCGGCGTCGCAGCTCTGGCCGTAGCCGACCACCTCCGCGTAGATGCGCGCGCCGCGCGCCTCGGCGGCCCCGAGCTCCTCGAGGACGAGCGCGCCCGCGCCCTCCGCCATCACGAAGCCGTCCCGCGCCGCGTCGAAGGGCCGTGACGCGCCCGCGGCACCGCGATCGAGCGAGGCGATGGCGCCGAGGCGGACGTAGCCGGCGATGATCGGCTCGACGAGCGCGGCCTCGGCGCCGCCCGCGACCATCGCGTCCGCACGTCCGTCGCGGATCCGCTCGTACGCCCAGCCGATCGCGTCCGAGGCGGCGGCGCAGGCCGTTGCGGGTGCGGCGGTCGGTCCGTGCAGGCCGTGGACTCGCGCGACGCCGGCCACGGGCGAGTTGGTCAGGAGCAGCGGCACGGTGAACGGGCTGACGCGGTCGACGCCGCGCTCGAGCAGCGCGCGGTGGTTCTCGGCGAGCGTGGCGATGCCGCCGTGGGCGTTCGCGATGGCCGCCCCGAACCGCCACGGGTCGACGCCGACGTCGCCGGCGTCCGCGAGGGCGTGCGCGGCCGCGACGGCGGCGAAGACGCCCGCCCGGTCCATGCGCCGCAGCTCGCGACGGCCGATCACGGCCTCCGCGTCGACCTCGCCGACCACGCAGGCCGGAACCGGCGGCAGCCCCTCGAGGCCGACCTCGGTGGCCGCGCTGCGACCGGCGAGCAGCGCGTCCCAGAACGCGCCGACGTCCTCGCCGAAGGCCGAGACGACACCCAACCCCGTCACCGCCACCCGCCTGCGCATACGCGGAGTGTGCCGGACCGGGGCACGGCGTGCGCCCGAGCCGTCTCAGGCTCCTCTCAGGCGACCGCGCCACCCTGTGCCGGAACGATTCGACGACCACCACGGAGCACCCCATGCAGTTCACCAAGAAGACCATCCTGATCGGCACCGCCGCCGCGATCGGCGTCGCCGCGATCGGCGGCACCGCGGTCGCCGCGACCGGCATCGCCGACCGCGACGACGATGCCCGCCACGCCGAGTTCGAGCAGGAGCTCGCCGAGAGGCTCGGCGTCCCCCAGGCCGACGTCGAGCGCGCGCTGGGCGAGATGCACGCCGAGCGCACGGCCGAGCGGCTCGACGAGCTCGTCGCCGAGGGCCGGCTGACGCAGGCCCAGGCCGACGCGATCCAGCAGCAGGTCGACGCCGGGCAGGGCGAGGCCGCGATGCAGGCCCTGCGCGCGGCGCTGCTCGGCAACGCGCTGACCCAGCTCGTCCAGGACGGGAAGCTGACCCAGGCCCAGGCCGACGAGGCCGCCGCGCTCGCCTCCGAGGGCGTGCCGATCGGCGTTCGCGGCATGAAGCCGGGTCACGAGGAGCGTCACGCAGAGGACGGCGACCACCAGGCCCGCAAGGTCGAGCACCTCCGGGAGGAGGGCGCCCTGACGACGCAGCAGGCGCAGGAGATCGAGGCCCTGATCGACGCCGGCAAGGCCGATGAGGCCGAGCAGCGCATCCACGCCGCGATGGACGCCTACCACCTCTCCGAGCTCGTCGAGGACGGCAGGGTCACGCAGGCCCAGGCCGATCGCGTCCAGGCGCTGATCGACGCCGGTGCGCCGATCGGCATCGGCGGACCCGGCATGGACGGCGGCCGCGGCCACCACGGCAAGGGCGACCACCACGGCGGGGGCGACCACCGCGACATGGACGGGGACGGCCCCGGCATGGACGACGACGGCGGGGCCGGCGGCCCCGAGCCGACGGGCGCCTTCGGCGACGCCTAGGCGCACGAGCCGGCCCCGCCCGCCATACTCGGGTGGGGCCGGCGATGCGCCCCGACGACCATGCGGATCCTGATCATCGAGGACAACGAGTCGGTGCGCTCGGCGGTTCGCCGGGCGCTGACCGCGCGCGGCCACGACATCGTCGAGGCCGCGACCGCCGCTGAGGGGCGCATGGCCGTGGACGACGGGATCGACGCGATCGTCCTCGACGTCGGCCTGCCGGACGCCTCCGGCTTCGACGTCTGCCGGACCCTCCGCGAGACGGGCGTGCGGATCCCGATCCTGATGCTGACGGCGCGTGACGCGGTCGCGGACCGGGTCGAGGGGCTCGATGCCGGCGCCGACGACTACCTCGTCAAGCCCTTCGCGACGGTCGAGCTCGACGCTCGCCTGCGCGCCATCGCCCGCCGCTCCCTGGCCGACCCGGCCTCCGACGACGAGCTGCTGGAGGCCGGTGGCGTCCGCCTCGACCTCGCCTCGCACACCGCCGAGCGGGACGGCCGGTCGCTCGAGCTGACCCGCACCGAGCGCCTCCTGCTCGAGCTGTTCCTGCGCAACCCCGACCGCGTCCTGACCCGCGAGGTGATCCTCGACCGCGTCTGGGGCATGGACGCGCGCACCTCCTCGAACGGCGTCGAGGTCTACGTCGGCTACCTGCGCCGCAAGCTCGAGGAGGACGATGCGCCACGCCTGATCGAGACCGTGCGGGGCGTCGGCTACGTGCTGAGGACGAAGCCGTGAGCCTGCGTCTGCGCATCGCGCTCGCCTCCGCCCTCGCCGTCGTGGTGGCCTTCGCGATCGGCGGCGTCGTCACCTACGAGGCCGCTCGGCGCTCGCTCTACGCCGAGGTCGACGACTCGCTGCGCGCAGCCGCGATCCGCGAGGCCCGCGCCGCGGCCCGACCCGACCCGCTCGGCGCCGCGGCCGCGGCGCCGAGCGGGTCGGGTCGGGCCGCGGCGCGGGCCTCGCGGATCGCGGCT
>JBEGMS010000160.1:0-2668 GCA_041182985.1 Actinomycetota bacterium | reverse complement strand
TCCCAGACGACGGCATCGAGCGTCAGCCCGCCCTGCACGAGCCCCGCGCCGTGCAGCGCGGCGAGCGCCCCGGCGAGGTCGGCGCCGAGGCGCGCGAGCTCGGAACCCGGCAGAGGGCGCCCGGCCAGCGCCGACCGCGCCGAGCGGCCGGCCCGCATCGGGGCGGCCAGGTAGCGGACGCCGTCGTCCACGCCGTGGTCGAGCACCACGGGCAGACCCGGATGGCGGACCGCGGCGAGGGCCGCGAGGACGGCGTCGGCGCCCGGCGCCTCGTCGAGGACCGTGACCAGCGCCGCGGCGCCGGTGGCCTCGTCGCGTGCCCGCCACACCGCGGCACCGGGGGAGCCGCGATCCGGGACCTCGAGCACGTAGCGGCGTCCGATGCGGCGGCCCTCCACAGGCGTCAGCCTACACCCGCGCGGCGTGCGCCCGACGTCCCCCGCGCCTGCCAGACTGCCATCTCGATGGTTCTCTCCGATCGCGGGATCCGCCGGGCGATCGAGGCCGGCCGCATCCGCCTCGACCCCTACGACGAGGCGCTCATCCAGCCTGCCTCCGTCGACGTGCGCTGCGACCGGCGCTTCCGCGTCTTCCGCAACTCGAGCTACAGCCACATCGACGTCAAGCTCGAGCAGTCGGAGCTGACGGAGCTGATCGAGATCGAGGGCGACGGGCCGTTCATCCTCCACCCCGGCGAGTTCGTGCTCGGCGCGACCCTCGAGCGGGTCACCCTCGGCGACGACATCGTGTCGCGCCTCGAGGGCAAGAGCTCGCTCGGCCGCCTCGGCCTGCAGGTGCACTCGACGGCGGGGTTCATCGATCCGGGCTTCGACGGGCACGTCACCCTGGAGCTCGCCAACGTGGCCAACCTGCCCATCACGCTGTACCCCGGGATGAAGATCGGGCAGATGTCCTTCATGGACCTCGACGGCCCCGCCGAGAAGCCCTACGGCTCCGGCTCGCTCGGCTCGAAGTACCAGGGCCAGGTCGGCCCGACGCCGAGCGCGTACTGGCGGAATTTCCAGTAGCGCGACACCGCTCCCGGGTGATACCGTGGCCGTACCGCGGAAAGGGGGTGGTCCGTTCTGAGCAGCGACAGTACGGCAAGTGGAGGTCTGCGCACGTAGGAGGCGCGCCCCGGGACCGACGGGGAATCGCCTAGCCAGCGTTGGGGCCGCGGCGCGAAGCCGCAGCGACTCCTGCGTATGACCAGTGCATGACCGCAAGGGGCCGGGCGGCGACGCCCGGCCCCTTCTGCGTTCCCGGGCCTCCGTACACTCCGGTCATGCGCCGCCTCGAGCCGCTCCTCGTGCTGCTCGGCTACGCGCTCGCCTCCGTGCTCCTGATCGGGCGCCACCTGCTGCGCGCCCCGGCCGACGCCGTCGTCGGCAGCTTCGGCGCCGACCAGGGGTTCTTCTCCTGGTCCCTCGTCCACTGGGTCGAGGTGCTGCGGCTCGCGCAGACCCCGTTCCTGACCGACCGGATCGACGCCCCCGTCGGCTTCAACCTCGCGTGGGCGACGACGATCCCCGGGCCCGCGCTGCTCCTCGCCCCGCTGACCGCCCTCGCCGGCCCGCTGGCCTCGTACAACCTGCTGGCCCTGGCCGCCCCGGCCCTCGCCGCGTGGACGGCGTACCTCCTCTGCCGGCACCTGACGGGCGACCCGCTCGCCGCCATCCTCGGCGGCTGGGCCTTCGGGTTCTCGTCGTACCTCCTCGGCCAGACCCTCAACCACGTCAACCTCGCGCTCGTCTGGGCGCTGCCCCTGATCGTGCTGGTCGCGGTGCGGCTGATCGAGGGCTCGATGCGCCGCCAGCGGGGGGTGCTCGCGCTGGCCGCCCTGGTCGGCTTCCAGTACCTCACCTTCACCGAGGTGGCGGCGACGGCGACGCTGATCGGCGCGCTCGCCCTCGGGCTCGCGATCGCGCTCGGCGGCGCCGAGCTGCGCGGCCGCATCCTGCGCGCGCTGCCGTGGCTCGGAGCCGGGTACGGGCTCGGCGTCGTGATCGCCTCCCCGCTGATCCTGACGGCGCTCCTGCACCCCAACCCCATCGTCGGGCGGATCCGCCCCGACCTCTACCCCCTCGACCTCGCCAACGTGCTCGTGCCGACGCGCATCACCTGGCTCGGGGGGGAGCGGTTCGCCGCGCGCTCGGCCGAGTTCGCCGGGAACCTGACCGAGCAGCTCGGCTACGTGGGCCCCCTGCTCCTGCTCGTCGCCGCGCTCGGCTGGATCCGTTTCCGCAACCGGCCGATCGCCACGGTGATCGGGCTGACCGCGCTCGCGGCCGCCCTGTTCGCCCTCGGCGGCCGCCTCACGATCGACGGCGTTCCCGGGGGCTGGATGCCGTGGGCGGAGATCGAGCGGCTCCCCCTGATCGGCCTCGCGCTGCCCGGGCGGCTCGTGGTCTACGCCTGGCTCGGGATCGCGCTCCTGACGGCGCTGTTCACGGCCCGCCGCGACCCCGGCGAGCGGCTGCGCCCCGCCCGCCTCGCCGTGGCCGCCCTCGCCCTCGTGCTGCTCCTGCCGACCCAGGACGGCCGCTGGTGGCGCACCCCGCTCGAGACGCCGGAGGGGATCTCCTCCGGCAGCGCGACCCGGGACATCGCCGACGACGCGATCGTCCTGACGCTGCCGTACTCGTTCCGCGGCAACGGGATGCACTGG
>JBEGMS010000159.1:0-3485 GCA_041182985.1 Actinomycetota bacterium | reverse complement strand
GCGCGAGCGCTGTCGGCGTCGCTTTGCTGGCCGAGACGGCGATCGGGCGCGGCGCCGTGCGCTCCGACGCCGACAACGCGGTCACCGTAGAGTCGGTGTCGTTGCGCGTGCGCGACGCCTCGCCGCCGCAGCTGCGCTGGGAGGACGATCCCGCGAGCGGGGCGTGGCAGCGCGGCGTCGTCTGCGCCGGGCTGTCCGCCGGCGACGTCGGGCTGGGGATCGACCGGCTCGAGTACGCGATCGGCGGCGCCGTGGCCTCGGTGGCCGCTGCGCCCGGGTCGCGCCTGCAGCCCCGCCCGTTGGAGTTCGTCGCGCGCCCCTGCGTGGACACGGCGCAGCTGCCGGACGGCAGCTACGGCACCGCGGCCGCCGCCGTGGACGGCACCGGCGACGGCAACCGCAGCACGGTCGCCGGTGGGCTGATGCGCATCGACAACACCGCACCCGCGGTGCAGTTCAGCGGCCTCGCCGACCCCGAGGCCCGCCTTCCCGATCTGCGCCTCGCGGTGCACGACGCGGCGAGCGGGATCGAGCGGGTTCAGGTGACCGTTGACGGGCTGCCGATCACCGTGCGGCTCGAGCGCGGCGAGGTGCGGTTCCAGCCGCCCCAGCCCCTGCAGGACGGCCTCCATCTGATCGCCTGGCAGGTGGCCGATGCGGCAGGCAACCGGACGGACGGGCAGGAGGTCATCGCCGTCCGCGACGGGACCGCACCGACGATCGACGACGTGGGGCCCGCCGGCCAGACGACCGCGGACGCGCAACTGCGGGCGCGCGTCCTCGATACCGGCGCGGGCGTCGCTCCGGACGGCGTCCGGATTGCCGTCGACGGCCACGACATGACCGCCCTGGCAGTCTTGGTCGACGGCTACCTGCGCCTGCGCCATCCGATGGGCTGGACGCCGGGGGAGCACGCCGTGCAGGTCGTGGCCCACGATCGCTCCGGCAATCGCGCGCAGGCCCACTGGGCGTTCTCGGTCCCGTCGCCGCCCGCCCCTGCTCCGGCGCCGGCTGGGCCGGGCGAGGGCCCGATGGCGGATCCCCCAGCCGCTCCAGGCGCCCCGGAGGCAGGCGGCGCCCGACTGCGGGCCCCCGCTCGCCTGCGCATCGCCGGAGCCCGCGGCACGCTCGTAGTGCGCGTCTCGCTGGGCGGCACCCCGGCCGCGGGCATCGCGGTGGTGGCGCTGGATACCGGCGGACGTCGCGTCGCCGCGGCCGTGACGGACCCGGACGGAGCCGCCTCGCTCCGCATCAGGCGCGGCCACGGCGACGGCATCCGCGTGGTCGCGCTCGACGCCGAGGCTCGGGTCGCCGTCGACGAGGAGCCCCTGCTGCGGCTGCGCGCGGGGATGCGGCGGGTGCCGGCGGGGGCCAGCGTGCGCCTGACGGGGAGCGCACCGGCGGACGCGCCCGTGGCGATCGAGGCCCGGGTCCGCGGTCGCTGGATCCCGGTCGTGCGCGTCTGGGCCGACGGCGCTGGCGCCTTCGGCACCCCGGTGCGGCTGCCGGCGCCCGGGGTCTACACGGTGCGTGCGCGGACGGGCCGTGCGCTCTCCCCGCCGGTCCGCCTGACGGCCCGCTGAGGGCGCGGCGGGGCCCTGCGCCCCTGCTAGGTTGGGTTCGTGACGAGCGCGCACTCCGCCGGCCTCAATCCCGCCCAGCTGGACGCGGTGACCGCGCTTCCGGGGCCGATCCTCGTGGTCGCCGGCGCCGGATCCGGCAAGACCAGCGTGCTCACGCACCGGATCGCGCAGCTCGTGGAGGAGCACCGGGCGCCGCCCTCCTCGATCCTGGCCATCACCTTCACGAACAAGGCGGCGCAGGAGATGGTCGCGCGGGTCAACCGCCTGCTCGGCGGGCGCGCGACGGGGATGTGGGTGATGACGTTCCACGCCGCCTGCGCGCGCATCCTGCGAGCCGAGGCGACGCGGATCGGCTTCCGCTCGACGTTCACGATCTACGACAGCGCCGACCAGGTGCGGCTGGTGCGCTCGATCCTCGAGGACGACCTCGGACTTGACGTGAAGCGCTATCCGCCCCGCGGCGTGCACGCGCGGATCAGCGACTCCAAGAACCGGATGATCGACCCGGATCGGTTCATCGCCGAGAACGACGGGTACTTCGACACGACGGTGGGCGAGGTCTACCGGCGCTATCAGGCGCGGCTGCTCGAGGCGGGAGCGATGGACTTCGACGACCTGCTCGTGCACACCGTCCACCTGCTGGAGCGGATACCGGAGGCCCGCGAGCGCTGGCAGCGCGCCTTCCGCCACGTGCTCGTCGACGAGTACCAGGACACCAACCACGCGCAGTACCGTCTGGTGCGCGCCCTGGCGGCCGAGCACCAGAGCGTGTTCGTGGTCGGCGACTCCGATCAGTCGATCTACTCGTGGCGCGGCGCCGACATCCGCAACATCCTCGACTTCGAGGAGGACTTCCCCGACGCGCGCACGATCCGGCTCGAGCAGAACTACCGCTCGACGCAGCACATCCTCGACGCCGCCAACGGCGTGATCGCGCACAACCTCGACCGCCAGGACAAACGGCTCTGGAGCGAGCTCGGCGATGGTGAGGTCGTGCGGGTCGTGGAGTGCCAGGACGAGCGCTCCGAGGCGCGCTTCGTCGTGGGCCAGATCAGCCGGATCGTGGGGGAGGGCGGATCCCTGCGCGACGTGGCGGTCTTCTACCGCACGAACGCGCAGTCCCGTGCCCTGGAGGAGGCGCTGCTGCAGGCCGACGTCCCGTACCGGATCATCGGGGGCACCGGCTTCTACGAGCGCCAGGAGGTCAAGGACGCCCTCGCGTACCTGCGGGCGCTCGCGAACCCGTCCGACGACGTCGCGCTGCGCCGCATCATCAACGTGCCGCGGCGCGGGATCGGCGACACCACGGTCGGCCGCCTCGCCGACCACGCCCTGGCCACCGGGCGCCCGCTCCGGGAGGTGCTGGGGGAGGCCGATGCGCTGCTGCCGGGCGCGGCGGCGCGCAAGGCCGTCGCCACCTTCGCGGACCTGATGGACGGGCTCGCCGAGGCGGCACGGGAGCTCGAGCCGGTGGACCTGCTCGAGCGCGTCTACGAGGACACCGGCATGCTGGAGGCGCTGCGCGCCGAGCGCACGCTCGAGGCGCGTGGGCGGCTCGAGAACCTGGAGGAGCTGCTCGGGGCCGCCCGCGAGGCCGTTCTGACCGGCGTGCCGATCGACGACCTCGCGATGTTCCTGGCGGACCTCAGCCTGCGGTCCGACGCCGACGACATCCCCGACGAGGACGACGGCGCGATGGTCACCCTCATGACCCTGCATACCGCCAAGGGCCTCGAGTTCCCGCACGTCTACATGGTCGGGATGGAGGACGGGATCTTCCCGCACGCCCGTGCGCTCGAGGAGGCCAACCTCGAGGAGGAGCGGCGGCTCTGCTACGTGGGCATGACCCGGGCCCGGGAGCGGCTCGTCCTCACCCACGCGCGCCAGCGCAGCCTCTACGGC
>JBEGMS010000158.1:0-5977 GCA_041182985.1 Actinomycetota bacterium | reverse complement strand
GCGCGCAGGGCCGCGACGTGCGGCCTTCCCGCTTGCGGCGGGCCGTCCGCGGCGGTTACCCTCACGGCATGGAGAGGACGGGCACGCTCGCGGACATCGCGCTGGAGCGCGTCTTCGGCGTGCCGAAGCCGCTGATCGGCGTCGTCCACCTGCTCGCCCTGCCCGGCTCGCCGGCCTGCGACCGCGAGGCCGGCCTGCGCCCGAGCGGCGCGGCGGCCCGCCCCGACGCGCTCGTCTGCCAGGACGCGGGCGTCGACGCGATCCTGTTCTGCAACGAGGGAGACCTGCCGTACCGCGTCGAGGTGACGATGGAGCAGGCGACCGCGATGGCGGCCGTCGTCGGCGAGATCGAGCCGGAGATCGAGCGCCCGCTCGGCATCGACATGCTGTGGGACCCGTTCGCGACGCTCGCCGTCGGGCGCGCCGTCGGCGCGCGCTTCGTGCGCGAGGTGTTCGTCGGGGTCTACGAGTCCGACATGGGCCAGCTGCGCCCCGACCCGGGCGCCGCCTTCTCGTACCGCCACTCGATCGGCGCCGACGAGATCGCCGTCTTCACGAACCTGACGCCGGAGTTCGCGTCGCCGCTCGGCTCGCGCACCGTCGCCGACCGCGCCCAGGGCGCGCGCTTCTTCGGCTGCGAGGGCGCGCTGATCTCGGGCCCGCGCGCGGGCTCCGCGTTCCGCTTCGCCGACCTCGAGGAGGCCAAGGCGGCCTGCCCCGACCTGCCGGTGCTGGCCAACACGGGCGTCCGGCACGACACGGCCGAGCGCATCCTCGAGACGGCCGACGGCATCATCGTCGGCACCTCGCTGAAGGTGGACGGCAAGACCGCCAACCGCGTCGACCCCGACCGCGCCCGGCGGATGGCCGAGCTGACGCGGGTGGCGCGCGAGCACCACCTCGAGCGGATCGCCGACGCGCGCGCCTAGCCGCGCCGCGCCGGCGCCGGCTGCGAATGGCTTCCCATGGAGTACTGGTCCAGCGTCGCCAACCAGCACAGCGAGTACTGGCTGAGCCCCGCGCATCCCGTCGTGCCGCCGACGGCGTCGTCGGCGCGGACGATCGCCGATGCCTACTGGGCGAGCCTGGTCGAGTCGCTGAAGGGCGCGGTCCGCTCCGAGGGCGATCCGCTCGGGCCGATCCGCCTCGTCGTGGCCCGCACCGGCCTCGAGATCCTGGCCTTCGCCGCGGCCCAGGTCGACGAGGTCGCAGGCGGCGTCGAGGTCAGCTTCCCGATCACGGGCGGCCGGGCCTGCTCGGGGCCGGCGGGCGAGCTGCGGATCGTGGCCGCGGTCGAGGGCGACCGCGTCCGCCTCGGAGTCGTCGTCGACGGCTACCGCCCGCGCTTCGAGCGCCTGCGCGTCCGGAGCTTCCCGATCGCCGCGCCGTACACGCTCGGCCAGCACCTCGTGCACCGCTTCGTGACCACGCGCAGCCTGCGCCGGATCGCCGCCGTGATCGATCCGATCCCGGTCGCCCCGCCGCCGATCGACACCGGCGGGCGCCTCGAGGGCGTGCGGGTCGGCGTCGTCGGCGCCTCCGGCTACATCGGCCGGCGGCTCGTCCCCGAGCTGCGCGACCAGGGCGCGCAGGTGCGGGCGATCGTGCGCCGCCCGAACGAGGACCTGGAGCGGGTCCGCGACATCGAGGTCGTGCTCGGCGACGCCCTCGACCGGGAGTCGCTCGACCGCGCCTTCGCGGGTCTCGACGTCGTCTACTGGCTCGTGCACTCGATGGGCTCCGGCGGCGACTTCGCGGAGCTCGACCGCCGGGCCGCCGGCAACTGCGCAGCCGCGGCCGCGCAGGCGGGCGTGCGCCAGATCATCTACATGGGCGGTCTCGGCGACGACGACCCGGACCTCTCGCACCACCTGCAGAGCCGCCACGAGACGGGCGCGGTCCTCGCGGAGGGCGCAGTCCCCGTGACGACCCTGCGCGCCGCCATGGTGATCGGGCAGCACAGTGCCTCCTTCCAGATGATGCGGGACCTCGTGCACCGGCTGCCCGCGATGGTCACGCCGCGCTGGGTGACGACGCGCTCGCAGCCGATCGCCTTCGCCGACCTGCGCGACTACCTGGTCGGCGTCTGCGACCTGCGCGAGGCCTTCGGCCGCACGCTCGACGTCGGCGGCCCCGAGATCCTCACCTTCCAGGAGATGATGGAGCGCACCGCCGTCCTCGCCGGACGCCGCAAGCCCGTGATCCTGCCGGTGCCCGTGCTCTCGCCCGAGCTGTCCTCCCTGTGGTGCGGCTTCGTCACCGACGTCGACACGAAGATCGCCCGGCCGCTCGTCGAGGGCCTGCGCAACGAGACCGTCTGCCTCAACGACGACATCCTGCGGCTCGTGCCGAAGGAGCGGATGTCGTTCGACGACGCGGTCCGCCGCGCCCTCGTCGGCGTGCCCGCGCGCTACTAGCCGCTACTCGAGCGGCAGGACGAGGCAGGACGTGTTGCGCTTGATGCGGCGCAGGTGCCAGCGGAAGCGCAGGCGCCCGTAGCGGCGGCGATCGGGGCCGAACACGATCAGCCCGATGCCGTGCGAGTCCGCCACGCCGAACAGCGCGTGCATCGGCCGCGGCGAGTTGTACAGGACGGTCTTCGCCTCGGCACCGGCGTCGCGGGCCGCGTCGCAGATCCGCTGCATCTGCTCGCGCACGACGGGATTGCCCATCGTGCGCCGGGCCGACGCGTTCGCGTTCGCGGTCGGCAGGGTCACGGCGAGGCAGATCAGGAGCTCCGAGCCCGCCTCGAGCGCGGCCTCGATCGCCGACTGCGCGAGCGCATCGTCGAACGAGATGTCGAACGAGACGAGCATCACGGGGCGGCGCTCGGTCCGCTCCGGTGCGGCCGGGACGGCCGGCGCGCGGTCCCGGACCGCCGTCGTCATCGCCGCTTCTGCTCGACCGTGGCGGTGAAGCGCTCGACGGCGCGGTCGATGGTGCGGCGCTTCAGCCAGCGCATCACGATGCCGTACCAGAGGACGCCGGCCGCGAGCGCGACGCCGAGCATCGCGTACGGCCCGAACTGCGACAGCGCGAGCAGGCCGAGCAGGCCCACGACGCCGACGCCGACGCGGCCGAGCAGCTTGAAGCGCCGCTGCGTGAGGGCGGCGGCGCTGTTGAGCATGCGAGCCTGCTCCTCGGTGTCGTAGCGCGCCCCGCAGCCCCTGCAGCGGACCACCTCGCCGGCCCGCGCGCGGGTCTCCGTTCCGCAGGGGCAGCGCACGACGATCGGCGCGGGGGCCTTGACCTTGCCGACGGGGGCGGGGCGCTCGAGCGGATCGCGGGAAGAGGACATGTGCGCATTGTCGCCGTATCCCTATACAACGGCAACCGCGGGTTGTACGCTTTCGCCATTGCCCGGAAGGAGAGCCGGGCCGGGAGAAGGAGGAGTCATGCCAGGAGCGGAGGTATCGCTCGACGAGGTCGGTCTGATCAAGACCATGAAGTGGTACGACGGGTTCGTCATCGGACTCGCCGGGCCGGGATTCATCCTGGCCGGCGTGGCCGGGTCGACCCTCACGCTGGGGCCCGTCTGGGCGGCGACGATCTGGTTCCTGTCAGCCGTCGTCGGCGGCCTGTCGGCGTACATCTACTCGGAGCCGGCCGCGATGTTCCCGGACAAGTCCGGCGGCCTCTCGATGTTCGCCAAGGAGGGGTGGCGCCAGCACTTCTCGCTGGCCGGTCCGATCGCGACCTTCGGCTACTGGTTCGCGTGGTCCTCGGTGCTCGCCATCTACGGCGGCATCATCGGCACGCTGCTGCTGTCGGAGTTCTCGCCGTCGTCCCTCGAGTGGTCGACGCCGTTCCTGTTCATGGACATCACGTACCCGCGTCTGATCGGCGCGGTCTGCATCCTGTCGTGCTTCCTGTTCAACTACTTCGGGATGCGCCCCGCGGTGTGGTTCTCGTACGCCACCGCCGCGCTGTTCGTGATCCCGCTGCTCGCGATCACGATCATCCCGA
This sequence comes from Actinomycetota bacterium, assembly GCA_041182985.1. Classification (GTDB taxonomy): domain Bacteria; phylum Actinomycetota; class Thermoleophilia; order Gaiellales; family F1-60-MAGs149; genus F1-60-MAGs149. Next base: position 2,011 of record JBEGMS010000158.1, on the reverse strand, counting down.
TCGTCAACGGGTCGCTCGGCAACGGCAACATCGAGTGGGCGTGGAACACCACGGTCATCAACGAGAACGTCGCCTTCTACGGCGGCACCCCGGGCATGACCCAGGCCATCATCCTGGGCATCGTCTGGTTCTGGGTGATCGCGTGGTCGTCGTACTTCCCGGAGGCGCCGGCGACGTTCGCCCCCGAGTACCACGACACCAAGGAGGGCACGCGCCTGGCGGTCGCCTCGACGGCGATCATGGGCGTGTTCTTCTCGGCCCTGCTGCCCCTGACCTGCGTCGCGGTGCTCGGCCTCGCCAAGATCTACGAGGATCCGACCTACATCGCGTTCCTGACCTGGGTCCTGAACGACACCGTCGGCGGCACGCTCGGCGCGATCTTCACCGTGTTCATCTGCGCGGGGCTCCTGCTCTCGATGAACACCGCGACCATGGATGGCTCGCGCGCCCTCTACGGCATGGCCAAGGAGGGTCTGACCATCCGGTGGCTCGCCAAGCTGAACGACAACAACGTGCCGGGTCGCGCGATGGCGCTCGACATGCTGTTCAACCTGGCGCTGCTGTTCATGGCCCCGACGCTGCTGTTCACGCTGCTCGCGGGCAACATCGGCTACGTGCTGGCGCACATCCTGGCGCTGTCGGGCTTCCTGCTCCTGCGCCGTGACCGGCCCAACTGGCCGCGCCCGCTCAAGCTGGGTTCGTTCTGGGTCCTGGCCGCGTGGGTCTGCCTGATCGCCAACATCGGCGCGTCGATCGTCGGCATCATCTACATGAAGTACACGGGCTACATCGTCAAGTGGTCCGAGGCCGAGAGCGACCCGACCGGGTACATCACGGGCTACTTCTGGGAGGCCATCGCGATCGGCGTCGGCGTCATCGTCGTCGCGGTCGTCGGCTACATCATCGGCCAGAAGCAGGTCGGCAGGCCGTTCTCCTTCAAGGACAAGTCCGAGGAGGAGCCGGTGGCGCACGTCTACGAGCTGATGGGGCAGACGCCCCCGGCTCGCACCTCGGGCGACTAGCCCGGGCTCTCCGTCAAGGGCCCCGCGGGGCCGGCTCCGGCCGGACCCGCGGGGCCCTTCGCGTGCCCGCGTCGCCGCGCCTATCGCCGGCCCCCGTGGTCGGCTAGCCTCCCCCCATCGGACCGGCCGCGGGCCGGAGGGAGGCGAGAGGCATGGCGACCACGGCGACGCACCCGGGCGCGTTCATCGGCGGCGAGTGGCAGGAGGGCGGTGGCGCGACGATCGAGGTCCACAGCCCGTACGACGGATCGCTGGTCGGCGCCGTCAACGCGGCGACGGATGCGCAGCTCGAGGCCGCGGTGGCGGCTGCGAAGGCGGCCTTCCCGGCCTGGCGGCGGACGCCGCTGATGGAGCGCGTCGACATCCTGCGCCGCGCCTACGACGTCTGCCTGGAGCGCTCGCCCGCGATCGCGGAGATGATCAGCCGGGAGACGGGCAAGACGATCCGCGAGGCGGAGGAGGAGATGGTCGAGTTCACCGTCGACCACTTCCGGCGCGCCTCGGAGGACGTGATCCGCTACCGCGGGCAGGTGCTGCCGTCGACGCAGGAGCGCAAGGGCTCGAAGCGGATCATGGTCGTGCAGGAGCCGATCGGCGTGGTCGCGTGCGTGACGCCGTGGAACTTCCCCGTCGACATCCCCGGTATCCCGCTCGTCTACGGGCTCGCGCTCGGCTGCACGCTCGTCTGGAAGCCCTCCGAGCTCGCGCCGATCTGCGCGAACATGTTCGTCGACGTGCTGCACGAGGCCGGCTTCCCGGCGGGCACCGTCAACCTCGTGCACGGCCACGGCGACCTCGGCGGCCAGCTGGTCCGCCATGAGGACGTCGGCAGCGTCGTCTTCACGGGCTCCGTGGCCACGGGCGAGAAGGTCGCGCGCGACGCCGGCCTCAAGAACCGCGTGCTCGAGCTCGGCGGCAACGGCCCGCAGATCGTGCGCGCCGACGCCGACCTCGAGCAGGCCGCCGACGCGGCGATCACGGGCTGCTTC
>JBEGMS010000157.1:0-9859 GCA_041182985.1 Actinomycetota bacterium | reverse complement strand
GCCGTGAGGCTACCACGGCCGATGGGACGCATCCGCATGGGCTTCCGGCTGGCCGGCGCGAGCTGGCGGATCGTGCGCTCCGAGCCGAGCCTCGTCGCCTTCCCGCTGCTCAGCGCCGCCTTCGGCGTCGCCTACACGCTCCTGATCGTCCTGCCGGTCGGGATCGGCGGCTTCCTCGCCGTCGGCGACGCGACCTGGCTGGGCTGGGTGCTGCTCGCGCTCCTGCTGCTCGGCGGCTCGATCGGCGCGACCTTCTTCGGCGTCGCCGCCGCCCACAACGCCAACGAGGCGATGGAGGGCCGCAGCCCGACGCTCGGCGCCGGCATCCGCGTCGCGCGCAGCCGGCTCGGCGTGATCGTGCAGTGGGGCCTCGTCAGCGCCACCGTCGGCCTGCTCCTGCAGATCCTCGCCGACAAGCTCGGCGGGGTCGGCGGGGCGATCGTGCAGGGCCTCGGCGGGCTCGCCTGGGGCATCGCCAGCTTCTTCGCGCTGCCGATCCTCGCCCTCGAGGGGCTCGGGCCCTTCGCCACCCTCAAGCGCTCCGCCGCCGTGGTGCGCGAGCGCTGGGGCGAGTCCCTGGTCGGCAACGCGGCTATCGGCATCGTCTCCCTGCTCGGCATCCTGATCGCCCTCGCCCTGATCATCCCCGGCGCGATCCTCTGGTCGGGCGGCACGGCCGCGGCCGGCATCCCCCTCGTCGCGATCGGGGTCGCCGTCCTGATCGTCACCCTCGTGATCAGCCAGATCGTCGGCGCCGTGTTCCGCGTCGTCGTCTTCCGCTACGCCACGGCGGGCGCGGTGGCCCCCGGCTTCACGGCCGAGGAGCTCGAGCAGGTCTTCCGGCCGCGCCGCGGCGGCCGCATCTAGCCCGCGTCGAGCGCCGCCAGGACGTCGGCGGCGCAGTGCGCGATCAGCGCGGCCTCGGCCCCCGGCGTGGCGTCCGCGATGTGCGGCGTCAGGACGACGTTCGGCAGGGCGCGCAGCGCCGCGGGCACGCGCGGCTCGTCGGCGAAGACGTCGAGGCCCGCCCCGCCGAGGCGCCCGTCGGCGAGCGCGGCGACGAGCGCGTCCTGGTCGACGACGCCGCCCCGGGCCGTGTTGACGAGCACGGCATCGGGGCGCAGGAGCCCGATCCGGCGCGCGTCGATGAGGCCCCGCGTCTCCTCGGTCAGGGGGCAGTGCAGGCTGACGACGTCCGCCCACGCGAGCAGCCCGTCGAGCTCCATGTGGCGGATCCCGTGCGCCGCCTCCACGTCGGCGGGCTGGCGGCGCGGCGTCGCGTAGGCGAGCTCCGTCCCGAAGCCCGCGAGGCGGCGCGCCGTGGCGCGGCCGATCGCGCCGAGCCCGACCAGCCCGACCCGGGCGGCGTGCAGGTCCGCGCCCTCGAGCGGCAGGTAGCCCGCCTCCTCCCAGCCGCCGTCGCGCACGAGGCGGTCGTTCTCGACGATCCGGTGGCGGACGGCGAGGATCAGGGCCAGCGCGTGGTCGGCGACCGCCTCCGCGTTCGCGCCCACCGGCCAGACGAAGCGGATGCCGCGCCGCTCGAGCGCGTCGCGGTCAACCCCGTCGACCCCCACCCCGAAGTTGACGACGCAGCGCAGCGCGGGCATCCGCCCGAGCAGCGCCTCGTCGATCCGCTCGCCGAAGGTCCAGATGCCCCACGCGCGGGCCAGCTGGTCGTCCGTCGCGCGGGCCAGGACGGGGCCGTCCATGAACTCGACAGCGCAGCGCTCGACGATGCGGTCGAACAGCCCCCCGCCGATCCGGTAGCGGACGAGCAGGAGCGGGCGCTCAGCCATCCCCGGCGATGTCGGCGAGCAGGCGGTCGAAGTCCGGGCCGTCGAACTCCGCGATCGCGCGCTCGTGCTTGTCCATGAGCCACGCCCAGAAGTCGAAGTCGATGTCCGAGAGGTTGTGCTGGATCACGCCCCACAGGGTCCAGCCGTGCTTGGACATCAGCCCCCACATGCGGGCACGCGCCACCTTGGCCGGCGTCGCCTCGCCCCAGTAGGCGCCGACGAGCTCCTCGAGCTGGTCGAGCGTCAGGTCGGACTCGCTCCAGACGTTGCCCAGCTCGAACGAGGCCTCGTTCATGCCGGAGTACTCGTAGTCGATCAGGCGGAAGCCGGACCCGTCCCAGAGGAAGTTCTCCGCCAGGAGGTCGTTGTTGCAGGGCACGAGCGGCTCGGGATGGACGCGCATCGCGTCCTCGAGCCGTCGCACCTGCGCGGCGAACGCGTCGTAGCGGTCGGGCAGCGCGAACCCGCGCGCGGCGCAGACCTCGCGGTAGCCCGCCTGGATCCGGAACATGTCGAAGCGGTCCCGGAAGGCGGGTCCCGCGTGCAGTCGGCGGACCGCATCGGCGGCCTCCGCGAGCCGGTCGCCGCGCTGCATCGCCTCCTTCGACATGGTCTCCATGCCGTCGAGGAACTCGAGCACGAGCATCGTGTGCTCGGGCCGGTACGCGACGACGCGCGCCCCGACGCCGGCCTCCGCCGCCGCGACGGTGTTCTCGTACTCGTTCTGGCGGTCGATGGCGAGGAGGCCCGTGTCCGGGTCGGAGATCCGCACCACGTAGGAGCCGGCAGGCGCGTCGACACGGTAGTTGTGGTTCGTCAGCCCGCCCGTCAGCTCCACCACCTGCGTGCGCTCCCTGAGCTCCTCGACGGTGTCGAGGACCTGGTCGAGATCGGCGTCCGCCACGGCTCCCACTCCTTCCGGTCCGAGGGCGCCAGCCTACCGGACGCCGCTAGGCTGCGCGCGTGGATCTCGGCTGGACGCAGTGGCTGCCGCCGCGCCTCGCGGACGTGCTGCGAGCGCTCGACGGCGCGGATGCCCGCCGCCGGCGCGCGCTCGACGCGCTGCTCGGACCCCAGGGACCCGAGGACCTCGCCGCCTGGGAGCGCTTCCGCCTCGTCGCCCCGTCGCGCCTCGACGTGCCGGCTCTGCCCAGCGACCTCGACGCCGAGGAGGCGGTCGCGCTGCTCGAGGGCCTCGGGCTCGCCGCCGGGGACCCCCCGCGGGCCGTGCCGCACCCCGACCCGGTCGAGACCGTCCTCACGCTCGACCTCGACGACGTGCTCGAGCTGGAGCGGATCCGCGCGGCCACCGACGCGGGCCCCGTCGAGACCGGGATCGACGAGCTGCCGAGCCTCGACGCCCGCTTCGGCGGGGGGAAGGTCGGCCGCAACGAGCCCTGCCCCTGCGGCTCCGGCCTCAAGTACAAGCGCTGCCACGGGGCCTAGCGCCCCGCGGCAGCGCTCGCATGCTCAGAGGATGCGCTTGCCGAAGGCGAAGCGGTCGAAGTAGTAGCCCGTGTCCCAACGCGCCAGCGCGACGCCCTGGCCCGAGGACTGGATGAGCAGCTGCGACGAGATCGCCATGCCGGTGTGGTTGATCCCGCCGGAGGCGGCGGTCAGCCCACCCGGACCGAACAGGATGGTGTCGGCGGGCTGGACCGCCTCGCGGGCGAGACGCTGCTCGGGCTTGGCCGTGCGGGCCATCTCGAACGTGGTCCGTCCGCCGAAGTTCTTCGCCGCGTGCTTCGGCGCCGTCGGATCGAAGGCCATGATCCGCCACAGGAACCCGGAGCAGTCGAAGCCCCCCGCCGTGTTCGCGCCGAACAGGATCTGCGGCTGCTCGGAGGTGCCGCCCCAGACGTAGGGCATCCCGATGAAGTCGAAGGCGCGCTGGATCGCGTCGTGCTGCGGCCCCGTGGTCTGCGGCAGCTGCGCCAGCAGCTCGACCGTGTCGATCGCGACCTGCTTCTCCCAGCCGCCCCACTGCAGCACCACCGCCGTCGACCAGATCGCGTCACCGCGGGATGCCTGCTCGTACCAGGCGTGCTCCTTCGCGTCCTCGGACTGATCCAGATTCGTGCGCAGGCGCATCAGGCGGGCCACGATCTCCGTGCCGAGACCGGGGCGCACGACGTAGCCGGCGTTGGCGATCAGCTTCTCGGCCCGAGCGGCCGTGGCGCTCATCCCCGCCGCCTGCACGAAGACCGCGTTGACGTCGCCCATCGTGACCGTCTGCCCGGGCGCAATCTGCCGAACGCGCTTGCCCGTCGTCGGGAAGGCCGCGCTGACGAATCGCTGAAGGGCCGGGCCGTCCAGCGGATCATCGGGCCGCAGCGTCTTGACGGTCTCGCCGGGCATCACGCCCGCGGCCAGGATCACCGACATCGCGCTCTGGTGGAGGTTGCGGCCATCGGCGGGAAGCGTCGCGACGGCGCGGGCGGGCTTGTGCTTCTTCTTCTTGTGCTTGGCGTCGGCGACCCCGGCGCCGGCGATCAGCGCGATGAGGGCGAGAGCGAGGATGCGGGTGAGGCGGGTGTAAGTCATCTCTCAGATCGACAGTTAGGAGTCTAGGTCTCCGAATGAGGGCAGAACCCTCCGCGGGGATCGAGACTCTACGGGCACACCCGCCTGGCCCGCAAGCTCCAGGCGGTTGCGTTTTCGTAAAAGCCTCAAGCAAAGCCTGAGTGTGCCCCCTATCTTTGGCTTAAACAAACGCATTACGTGCGACCTCCGCCAGGTAACGGAAACGTCTCGATCGTCGCGGGGAAGCCCAAAACCCTCAAGTGACTGTGACGTCATCTGAGCCTGAGGGTTAATCAAGACCCTCAAGTCAAACTTGAGATAGTGGCCGAACGGGCGCTCTAGCGAGCCGCGCCGAGGAGATCGCCGAGCAGGTCGGGATCATCCAGGAGCGCCCGGCCGACGACGGCCCCGGCGCAGCCCAGCTCGCGGAGGGCGCGGACGTCCCCCGCCGTCGTCACGCCACCGGCCGCGATGACACCCGACCGGTCCCCCACGGAGGCCAGGACGTTCGTCAGGAGCCCGAGGTCCGGGCCGGCCAGCGAGCCGTCCCGATCGATGCCAGTGACCAGGAGATGCTGTACACCGCGGTCCGCGAGGTCACGAGCGGCGTCCCCGACCGGGACCCCGGCGTCCTCCTGCCAGCCGGCGATGCGCACGCTGCCGGCGCGGCTGTCGATCGCGACGCTGATCGCGCGGCCGTGGCGGCCGATGAGCGCATCCAGCAGATCGGGGTCGCGGAAGGCCATCGTGCCGATCAGGACCCGATCGACGCCGTCGGCGATCAGACGGTCGACGGCGTCTGCGCTGCGCAGCCCCCCGCCGACCTGCAGGAGGCCGCCCGGCGGCTTGCCCCGGGCGATCGCCCGGACCAGGCTGCGGTTGGGATCGGCGGGCGCCCCCGTGCGCGCGGCATCGAGATCGATCACGTGCAGCGCCCCGGAGCCGGCCTGCCACACCCGGCGTGCGCGCTCCAGCGCGTCGTCCAGCTCGTTCGTCAGGATCTGGTCGAACTGCCCGTGCAGGAGCCGGACGGCTCGGCCGTCGACCAGGTCGATCGCCGGGTAGAGCAGGAAGTCCTCGCGCGCACCGTTCATTGTGTTAGCATGCTAACACGATGAAACAACAAGCGGACACCACCTGGCGGACGCCCGCGGTCGAGCAGCTCGCCGACGCGCTTGTCGCGATCGACGACCGCGAGACGATGCTCGCCTTTCTGCGGGATGTCTGCTCGTTCAACGAACTCGGTGCCGTCGCCCAGCGCCTCGAGGCCGCGCGACTCGTCGACTCCGGCCTGCCCTACGCCGAGGTCGCCAAGCGGCTCGGCGCCTCCACGGCGACCGTGACCCGCGTCGCGCAGTGGCTGCGACACGGCGAGGGCGGCTACCGCGCGGTGCTCGACCAGCTCGGCGGACGCCGGTGAGCGCGCTTCGGATCGCAGTCCCGTCGAAGGGGCGCCTCGCCGAGCCCACGCGTCGACTCCTGTCCGAGGCCGGCATCCCGATCCCGGCCGACGACCGCCGGTTGCTCGTGCCCGTCGAGGCGCAGGGCGTCGAGATCCTCTACGCCCGCACCGACGACATCCCGACGCTCCTGCGCGACGGTGCCGCCGACGTCGGCGTGGTCGGTGGCAACCAGCTCGCAGAGCACGGCCGGGAGGGACTGGGCGTGCTCGTCCCGCTGGGCTTCGGCGCGTGCACCCTGGCGCTGGCCGCGCCCGTTGAGTCCGGGATCTCAACGGTTGACGGGCTCGCCGGGAGGCGCATCGCGACGTCGCATCCGAACGTGCTCCGGACCTTCCTCGCCGAGCACGGCGTGGCGGCGGACGTGACCACGCTGTCGGGCTCGATCGAGCTGGCCCCCACGATCGGCGCCGCCGACGTCATCTGCGACCTCGTCTCGACCGGGGAGACGCTCCGCCAGAACGGCCTGCGCACGATCGACACGGTGCTGCGCTCGGAGGCCGTGCTGATCGCCGCTGAGCGGGTCGGCGACGACGACCGCGTGGCCGTGCTGCGGACGGCGGTCGAGTCGGTGCTCGCGGCGCGTCCGAAGCGATACCTGATGCTGAACGCGCCCGATGCCGCGCTCGACCGCATCCTCGCGCTGCTCCCGGGGCTCGACGCGCCGACGGTGCTGCCGCTCGCCCGCGCGGACATGCACGCCGTGCACGCGGTCGTCGATGCCGCGGATCTGCCGCGGCTGTTGCATCCTCTCAAGGAGGCGGGCGCGAGCGGCCTGCTGGTCGTCCCCATCGAGCACCTGATCCCATGAGCGATCCCCTCGACATCCCCTGGATCCGGCCGGAGCTGGCGAAGCCCTCGCCGTACCGCTGGCAGGAGGGCGTGCCGGAGGGGGACGTGGCCCGCTTCGACCTCAACACGCTGCCGCTCAACCCCACCTGGTGGCCCGGCATCGCCCGCACGATCGCGGCGCAGTCGGTGTCCTCGTACCCGGAGGCGGACTACGCCGACCTCAAGCGCGCGATCGCGTCGTACCTCGGAGTGACCCCCGACCACGTCGTGCCCACGGCAGGCGGCGACGAGGCGATCCTCCTGACCGCGTGGATCGCCCTCGGCCGCGGGGACCGCGCGGTGGTCCCCCGTCCCACCTACCAGCTGCACGCCACCGGGGCCCGCATGACGGGCGCAGAGGTGGACCTCGTCGAACCGCTGCCCGGTCCGACCCTGCGCCTCGACCTCGACGAGGTCGAGCGACGCGCCGAGGGGGCGCGGCTCGTCTGGCTCTGCTCCCCCAACAACCCGACCGGCGAGGAGATCCCCGCCGATCGGATCCGCGCGATCGCCGCCCGCTGCCCCGGCGTCGTCGCCGTCGATCAGGCCTACCTCGAGTTCGGGGGTGCGGAGGACCACATCGGCCTGCTCGCGGAGTGCCCCAACCTCGTGATCGTGCGCACGTTCTCGAAGGGCTGGGGGCTCGGCGCCCTGCGCGCCGGCTACGCGGTCGCCAACCCGCCGATCGCCGGCTCCCTCGACGCCCTGCGCCCGCCGGGCTCGCTCTCCACCGGCTCGGCGCTGGGCGCGGAGCTCGCGCTGCGCCACGTGGACGCGATGCGCCGCGATACAGCGGCCTACCGGGCCGAGCGCGAGCGGCTGGCGGCGGGCATGCGCGAGCTCGGCCTCGAGATCGTGGGCGAGGCCGGCAACTTCGTGCTCGCCCGCACGCCCTGGCAGGGAGACGACGCCTTCGCCCGGCTCGCGGCCCGCGGGCTGGTCGTGCGCACGTTCGGGCACGAGCCGCTGCTCGCCGACTGCATCCGCGCCTGCGTGTCCGTCCCGGCCGACAATGACAAGCTGCTGGCCGGACTCGCCGAGATGCTCGGCCGCCCCGTCCCCGCGCCGCACGACCCCGCGGTCGGCGCCACCACGTTCGGGCGGGGCGCTCTGATCGAGCGCACCACCAAGGAGACCGCGATCCGGCTGCAGGCCACCCTCGACGGCAGCGGCCAGGTGCAGGTCGCCACCGGCGTCGGCTTCCTCGACCACATGCTGACGGCGCTCGGCCACCACGCCCTGATGGACCTCGACCTCGCCTGCACCGGCGACACGCACATCGACCCGCACCACACCGTCGAGGACTGCGGGATCGTGCTCGGCCAGGCGCTCGACGCGGCGCTCGGCGACCGCGTCGGCATCCAGCGCTTCGGCGACGCCTCCGCCCCGCTCGACGAGGCGCTCGGCCGGGCCGTCGTCGACTTCTCGGGGCGCGGCTCCAGCACCGTCCGGATCGCCTTCACGGACGACCGGGTCGGCGAGCTGCCGACCAGCCTCGTCGCGCACCTGATCGACTGCATCGCGGTCAACGCCCGCGCCACCATCCACGTGGAGGCGTCCGGCGAGGACGACCACCACATCGCCGAGGCGGCCTTCAAGGCGCTCGCCCGCGCGCTGCGCGAGGCCTGGTCGATCGATCCGCGCCGCGCCGGCGTGATCGCCTCGACCAAGGGCTCCCTGTAGTGCCCGAGGTCCTGATCGTCGACTACGGCGGCGGCAACGTGCGCTCGCTGACGGCTGCGCTCGAGCGCTGCGGCGCCCGGGTCTCCGTCTCGGCCGATCCCGACGCCGTGGCGGGCGCCGAGCGCCTCATGGTGGCCGGGCAGGGCGCCGCCGGTGCGGCGATGGCCGCGCTCGAGTCTGCGGGGCTCGCGGACGCCCTGCGCGACGCCGCCCGGCGGCACGTGCCGCTCCTCGGCGTCTGCGTCGGCATGCAGGTGCTCTTCGACCGCTCCGAGGAGGACGACTGCGCCGGCCTCGGGCTTCTGCACGGGACCGTGCACCGGATCCACGGCGCCGCGCGCCTGCCCCACCTCGGCTGGAACGACGTCGAGCCGCTGCAGGAGCACCCGCTCACCCGCGACCTCCCGTCGGTGGCGTACTTCGCCCACTCCTACGCGGTCACCTCCGACATCCCCTCCGCCCTCGCGATCACCCGCATCGACGACGCGACGATCGCCTCGATGGTGGTGCGAGGGTCCGTGGCCGGGGCGCAGTTCCACCCGGAGCGCTCCGCCGAGTCCGGCCGGCAGCTCCTGACCCGCTTCCTCGCGTGGGAGCCCGCCTGATGCTGCGCCGCCGAATCATCCCCTGCCTCGACGTCTCAGGCGGACGCGTGGTCAAGGGCGTCGAGTTCGTCAACCTGCGCGACTGCGGCGAGCCCGTCGACGCGGCCCTGCGCTACGCCGAGCAGGGCGCCGACGAGATCTGCTGGCTCAACATCACCGCCGGCGACGAGGCCTGGCACGAGCTGCTCATCCAGGTCCAGGACGCAGGCACGCGGATCGACGTGCCGCTGACGGTCGGCGGCGGGGTCTCCGACGAGCCGCACGTGCGCGACCTGCTCGGCGCCGGCGCCGACAAGGTCTCGATCAACAGCGCGGCCCTCGACCGCCCCGAGCTCGTGACCGAGTGCGCCGAGCGCCACGGCTCGCAGTGCATCGTGGTCGCGATCGACGCCCGCAAGGGGCCCGACGGCACGTGGGAGGCCGTCGCCTCGGGCGGGCGCCGCCCCACCGGGCGCGACGCCGTCGCGTGGGCCGTCGAGGCCGTGGAGCGCGGCGCCGGCGAGCTGCTCGTGACCTCGATGGACCAGGACGGCACGCAGTCGGGCTACGCGATCGACCTCTACGCGCGCCTGCTCGACGCCGTCGACGTGCCGATCATCGCCTCCGGCGGGGCCAGCGGCCCCGGGGACATCGCCGACGTGCTCGAGGCGGGCGTCTCCGCCGCCCTGGCTGCGAGCATCTTCCACGACGCGATCTCGACCGTGGAGGAGGTGAAGGACGCATGCCGGGCTCGGAACCTGCCGATGCGCTGATCCTCGCGGGCGAGCCCGTCTTCGACGCGGACGGGCTGATCCCCGCGATCTGCCAGGACGCCGTCGACGGCACGGTGCTGATGATGGCGTGGATGAACGCCGACGCCCTCGCGCAGACCCTCGCGACGCGCCGGGCGACCTTCTGGTCGCGCTCGCGTCGCGAGCTCTGGGAGAAGGGCGCCACGAGCGGCAACGTGCTGCAGGTC
>JBEGMS010000156.1:0-2571 GCA_041182985.1 Actinomycetota bacterium | reverse complement strand
GGTCCAGAGGGCGGCGACGCCGCCGCGTTTGGCGACCATCGCCTCCTCCTTGGGGATGAGCTTCCTGATCGTGCGGAAGGTCTCGATGCCGCCGCCGAGCGCGGCGGTGGCGGGGACGTAGTCGGGCTCGCGGCCGGCGGCCTTGGCCTGGTCGAGCAGCTCGATCTGGTCCTTCATGTCCGAGATGTCCGCGTCGGCGGCCTCGAGGTAGGAACGCGCGACGGAGAGCTCGGTCACGTCGCCGGCGACCCTGCCGCCGAGCCCGGCCTTGCCCTGGCCGAAGCGCACGTGGCCGAGGTTGTGGAGCGCGGGCGGGCGGAGCGCGTCGGCGTCGCGGGCGAGCGAGGCGCGGAGGGCCTCCTCGGCGCCGGCGAGGTCGCCGTCGGCGAGGCGCTGCGTGCCGCGGTTGTGCAGTTCGCGCGCGTCGAGGCGGGCGAGTTCGTCGGGCGCGCGTTCGGCGGCGGCGCCGGCGGCGGCGAGCAGCAGGAGCAGGAACGGGGTTCTCATGGCGTGGGCTGGCGGCGGCGGGTGGAAAGGAGGGATTCGGCGACGAGCAGGAACAAGGCCAGCCCGAGGAACCATTCTTCGCGCGGCACGCCGCGGCGGCCCGCGCCGCGTTCGTCGGTGCCGGCCTGGATCGCGAGGCGGAGGGCTTCCATGCCTTCGCCGGCCTGGCCGAGGCGGACGAAGCGCCCGCCCGTCGCGGCGGCGATCTCGCCGAGCGTCGTCTCGTCGAGCCGGCTGAGCACCTCCTCGCCGCGCGCGTCCTTGAGCATCTCGACCGAGCCGGACGCGCCGATCGTGCGGATCGGGCCGCCGGAGGGGGTGCCGACGCCGACGGCGTGGACGACGAGGCCCTTGCGCTTGAGCTTCTTGGCCGTCTCGACGCCGCCCGCCTCGAGGTCTTCGCCGTCGGTCAGGATGATGAGCAGCTTGCGGTTGCGGTTCGAATAGAAGCCCAGCTCGGCCTCCTCGACCGCGCGCCCGAGGTCGGTGCCGGCCACCTGGATGCTCGTCGGGTCGGTCTCCTCGAGCGTGCGGAAGAAGGCGTCGTAGTCGCGCGTCAGCGGGCATTGCAGGAACGCCTGGCCGGCGAAGGCGACCAGCCCGACGTTGCCCGTGCCCTTGCGCCGCACGAAGTTGGCGATCGCCGCCTTGGCGCGCGCGAGGCGCGTCGGGCTCATGTCGGCCACGAGCATCGACTTCGAGACGTCGAGGGCGAAGATGACGTCTTCCGTGGCGCCCCGCGCGACGGTCGTCTCGACGCCCCAGCGCGGGCCGGCGAAACCGGCGGCGATGAGCGCGGCGGCGAGCGCGACGGCCGCGTCCTTGGTCAGCCGGCGGCCGCCGGAGTAGCCCGCCGTGAGGCGGTCGAGGGCGCGGGCCGAGGCGAACTCGGCGAGCCCGCGGCGGCGGCGGCGTTCGGCCCAGCGCAGCGCGGCGAACAGCGCGAGCCCGACGACGGCGGCGACGGCGAGCAGCCAGGGTTCCTCGAAATGGAAGTCGGCGGTGTCCATGGCTCAGGGCGCGCGCGGGCGCAGGACGGCCCGGAGGAGTTCGGCGAGGAGGAGCAGGCCCGCGAGCGCGGCCCAGCGCAGGCGGTAGCTTTCATAGACGACCGTCTCGCGGATCCGCACCTCGGTGCGTTCGAGGCGGTTGATCTCCTCGTAGACGCGGCCCAGCTGGGCCTGGTCGAGCGCCCGGTAGAAGCGGCCGTTCGCGAGCCTGGCCATCTTCTCGAGCATGACGTAGTTCGCGGGGTTGATCGTCTGCATCGGGATCGTCTTGCCGAGCACGTCGCGGTACAGCCGGCCCGTGCGCGTGTCGAAGCGGGGGAGCACCGTGGGCTCGTCCTTGCCGAGGCCGACGCAGTAGACGCGGATGCCGAGGGCCGCGGCGAGCTCGGCGGCGGGGACCGGCAGGATCGCCTTGCTCATGTTGTCGTCGCCGTCCGTCAGCAGGATGATGACCTTGGAGTTCTTCCCCTTCGTGTTCTTCATCCGGTCGACGGCCATCGCGAGGGCTTCGCCGATGGCGGTGCCCGTCTCCTGGATGATGCCGATGTGCATGCGGTCGACGCCTTTCTCGACCCAGATCTTGTTGATCGTGAGCGGGCTCAGCAGGTATGGCTTGCCGGAGAAGACCACCGCGCCGACGCGGTCGTCGGGGCGCTTGGCGAGGAAGTCGTAGATGACCTCCTGGCTGGCCTGCCAGCGCGTGACCTCGGCGCTCGGCGTGCTCATGTCGAGCGCCATCATCGACCACGAGAGGTCGACCACCAGCATGATGTCGAGCCCCTCGGTCTCGCGTTCGATCTCCTTGTTCGCGGTGCGCGGGCCGGCGATCGCGACGATGAGCGCCGCGACGACGGCCAGGCGGAGGAAGAGGCGGAGGCGGCCGGCCTGTTCGCGCACGGGGCGGGTGAGCCCGGCCAGCAGCGTCGTGTCGGGGAACTGCACCGCGGCGGCCCGGCCGGCGCGGCCCTTGAGCCAGGCATAGAGCGGCAGCGACGCGAGCAGGAGCAGCGCCCAAGGGTGTTCGAATTCGAAGCCGAGGTCCATCAGGCGAGGT
>JBEGMS010000155.1:0-2565 GCA_041182985.1 Actinomycetota bacterium | reverse complement strand
CTCGAGGGTGATGGTCGGCGCATCGAAGGCCCACGTGCCCGCGCCGAGCCTCGGCGCCACGGTGGCGTGCCGACCCACGGGATCTCCGGACGGCGGTGCCGCGCCGCGCATGAGCCGCGCGAGCGGTCGGATGCTGCCCGGGCGGAACTCGGCAGCGGCAAGGTCCGACCGCAGGATGCGAACCGGTTCGCCCGGCAGCGAGGCGACGTCCTCGATGGCGGCCTCGCCGCGTCCGATCCACCTGATCGACGATCCGTCGATCACCGAACCGTCCGTGAGCCATGCCCGCGTGCCGGCGCGTGGCCGGTCGGGCACGACGAACGCGATGGCCCGGACCGCGTCGATGGGCACCGTCGTCACGGCCGCGCCGTCGGCCCCGGCCACCGACAGCGAGACGCCGGCGGCGTCGACGGTCTCGACGATTCCCTCGATGCGGTCGCCGTTGAACAAGTGGATCGCGTCGGCCGCCTCGGCGCGCGGCGGGATCGGTCCCGACATGACGAGGAAGCGCGTGCGCGACGGGTCGATGGCGACGGGCGGCATCGACGGGTGCTTCCAGCGGACGCCCGACGGGCCCATGACGAGCCTGCCGACGATGCGCTGGCCGTCGTCGAGGAAAAGCGTCGGGGCGGGCTCGCCGAGCGCGCGGCACGGCACGTCCACGACGAAACCGGCGGACGCTTCCGGGCCGGGCAACGGGTCGCGCGGACCGACGATCCCGATCACGCCGTCCGGCGCGATCGTGAGCGTCGACCGATCGTCCTGCACGGGCGCTTGATCCGGACGCTGGCCCGGGCGCGCGAGCGGGTCGGGGATCCCTTGCGGAACCTGCGAGGCGGCGAGCGCCATGGCCGCGACCAAGGGGATGGCATGGACGGGAGGCATCACTTCTGGAAGATCGGCAGGTACCGCTTGGGCATCTGCATGACGAGGAGCGCCATCGAGGTGCCGAGCGGCTTGCCCCACTGCGGGTCGGTCCAGCTTCCGTCGAACTCCTGCTGGTCAACGAGCTCGCGGCGGATGCGCGGCCACCACTCTGACCACCAGCGGCCTCCCGCGAGGTACATCGCCTGCGCCGCGTAGTAATGGCCGTAGAAGTAGTACGACTGCGCTCGGGGCCCCAGTCCGTCGGGGGTCGCGGTCCGCATCAGGTACCCCAGGCCCCGCGGGATGGAGTCGTCCTCGTAGACGCCGGCGTAGAAGAGCGACGCGACGCCGGCCGCGGTGCGCGGCCACCCGCTCGCCCCCGTGGTGCGCATGTACCGGAAGCCGCCGTCGGGATTCTGGCACTCGCGCACGTACCGCACCGCGCCGTCGATCACCTGCTTCGGGATGCGGATGCCCGCGTTTCGCGCGCTGCGAAGCGCCATCACCTGGCAGATCGTCACGCTCACGTCCGCGTCGTCCGGCACAGGGCTGTAGCGCCACCCGCCCTCGTCGTTCTGGCTGTTCTCGATGAGGCGGACGGCGCGCACGAGCGCGTCCCTCACCCGCACGTCGTCGGGCGACATGCCGTAGATCTCGCCGAGGAACAGGGTCGCGAAGCCGTGCCCGTACATCATCCCGTTGGTCGCCGAGCTCCCGACGAGGCCGCTCTCGTTCACGTTCTTGAGGACGTACTCGAGCGCTCGCTCGACCGCCGCGCCGTGGCGCCCGCGACCGGGCACGTTGCCGTCGGCCATGAGCGCGAGCGCGCAGAGCGCGACGATCCCGGGGTTGTCGGCCGACCGGCCGCGGCCGAAGCTCCCGTCGTCGTTCTGCGAACGCACGAGCCACGAGAGGCCGCGCTCGACCGAGTCGCGCCACTGCGCGTCCGTCTCGCCCTCGAGCGGCGCGTTCTGCGCGCTCTTGCCCGCGTCCTTCGGGCGCGTGGCCTCGGCCTCCGGCGGCGCGTCCTGCGACGCGACCATGAGCGCGGCGAGCACCGACGCGACGACGCCCGCGGCGATCAACGCTTCGCCCCTTCCGCCAGCCGGCGGTAGTACTCCTGCGTGAGCCGACGGTAGGCCGCGCTCATCGGGTCCTTGACGCCCTGGCGCACGGCCTCGCGCACGCGCGGCGGCAGCTGCCCCCACTCGACGCGGGACTCGTCGAACTGCGCCGAGGCGTCGGACGGGTCCACCGTGGTCGGCGGCACCGTCGAGTCGGCCTCGCCGGCATCGCCTTCGCGCCGGCCGTCGCCGTCGTTGGCCCGGGCGCGCCGCCCTCCCTGCGCCGGACGCGGCTCGCCTTGCCCCGGCTGCTCGCCCTCGGGTTGGGCTCCCTGGGAACGGTCGGGGCGGCCGCTCCCGGGGCGCGGGGATCCCTGCCCCTGCCGGCCCTGTTGCTGCTGCTGCTGGCGCTGCTGGTCCTGTTCCTGCTGCATGCGCTGGGCCGTCGCGATCAGCTCGTCGAGCTTGCGCACGACGCTTTCCTGCGCGCGCCGGGCAGGCAACCCGGACTCGCGGGCATCGAGAAGCGCCTTGCTCCGGCGCATGTCCGCGAGCGCGCTCTCCAGGATGTCCTTGGGCGGCGCGCCCGAGAGCGCGGCGTCGATGTCCGATCCGGGCGCGTCAGCGGCCGCGC
>JBEGMS010000154.1:0-11179 GCA_041182985.1 Actinomycetota bacterium | reverse complement strand
GTCGGCCCGCGCACGCCGGAGCGCGGCTTCCTCGAGGGACGCTCGATCGTCGCGGGGCTGCTGCTGCCGTCCATCGGCGGCGGCGTCTGCCAGGTCGCCACCACGCTGTTCGACGCCGCGTTCGACCTCGGCCTGCAGATCAACGAGCGGACGAACCACTCGTTCTACATCTACCACTACCGCGACGGCCTCGATGCCGCGGTCTCCTGGGACGGCCCCGACCTCAGGTTCACGAACGACACCGGGCACCCCGTCCTGATCCGGGCGGCGGCCGATGCGAGCACGATGATCGTCAACCTCTACTCGGCCCCGTCCGACCGGACCGTCGAGACGATCACGAGCGAGCGCTACGCCATCGAGAAGCCGAAGGAGCGCTACCTCGCCGACCCGTACGCGCCGCCCGGGAAGATCATCGAGTACACCGAGGGGCAGGAGGGCTTCAGCGTCGACGTGACGCGCATCGTCCGCCAGAACGGCGAGATCGTCTCGGAGGAGGTCTTCCCCTCCAAGTACGTCCCCGAGGCCAAGACCTTCCTGGTCGGCCCCGGCGCCTTCCCGCCCGGCGACAACGTGACCGAGGAGCCCCCGTTCGGCTGGGAGAGCCCCTACTCCCCGGTCGACATCGCCCCGCTCAGCTGACCGGGCCGGTCGACTCCCGCACGACCAGCCGCGGCTCGACCACCGTGCGCCGGTCGCCGGGCTCGTCGGCGAGATGCGCGACGAGGAAGCCGACGGCGGCACGGGCGACCCGATCGGTGTCCCAGCTCACGGTCGTCAGCGACGGGGCGACGAGCCGCGACAGCGGGTGGTCGTCGAACCCGCAGACCGACACGTCCCCGGGGACGGCGAGCCCGAGCTCGCGGCAGCCGTGCAGCGCGCCGTAGGCGATCGCGTCCGACATCGCGAACACCGCCGTGGGCCGGTCCGGTCGGTCCAGCACCTCGAGCGCCAGCGGACGCGACCCGTCGAGCGAGTACGCGCAGGGCACGATCGCGCAGTCGAGGCCGAGCGCCGCGGCCTGCTCGCGGACGGCCGCCTCCGACGGGCGGTCCGGGGAGATGTCGACGGCCCAGGACAGGACCGCGATGCGCCGGTGCCCCAGCGCGTGCAGGTGCCGCAGCATCTCGCCGACGCCCGCGGTCTGGTCGAAGACCACCTCGCCGACGGTCACGGCCCCCTGCAGACGTCCGCCGATCGTGACCAGGGGGATCCGCTGCGAGATCTCCGCCCACGCGCCGCCGGCCGGCCCGATGGGCGCCACGATCAGCCCGTCGACGCGCTGGTCGACGAGTCGGGCGGCGAGGTCGAGCTCGCGGGCGGGGTCGCCGTCCGCATCGGCGAGCAGCGTCTGGATCCCCTGGGCGCGCAGCTCGCGCTGGATCGCGTGGGCCAGCGTCTGCTGCCAGAAGTCGGCGAGGCTCCCGACCAGCACCCCGACGGTGCCGGTGCGGCCGCCGCGCAGGGCGCGCGCCACCGGGTCGGCCGTGTAGCCGATCTCATCGGCGACGGCCCGCACGCGCTCGATCGTCTCGGCCGACACGCGCTCGCCGCGCAGCGCGTACGAGACGGCGGCCACGGACAGGCCGGTCTGGTCGGCGATCTGCCGCAGCGTGGGGCGCTTGCCGGTCGCCATGGGTCCAGCCTAGCGCGTCCGGGCGCGGACGTTGACGCCCGGGAATGCCTTGTGCATACTTTGGTGCAACGTTTCACTGAAACGATTCACATCGTGCCCTGAGGAGAGCCGCTCGTGAGCGCCACCGCCGATCCCTACCCCACGCCCCTGTCGCCCGACCAGTGCGTCGAGGTCGCCGAGTCGATCGGCCGCCAGCCCGAGCTCTGGGAGCCGCACCGCAACCACGAGCCCGGCAAGCGCCACTTCGCCCGCATCATCGAGGAGGAGACGCACGAGGTGTACGTGATCTCGTGGGTCGACGACCACGACACGGGCTTCCACGACCACGACGTCTCCTGCGGCGCCGTCCACGTCCTCGAGGGCGGCATCCACGAGGAGCGGCTCGGCTTCGGCACGGGGCACCTCGAGCGCCTCGTCGGCCCCGGCGAGACGATCCGCTTCGCACCGTCGTACATCCACCGCTTCCGGCCCAAGGACGGGATCCCGACGACCTCGATCCACGTCTACTCGCCGCCCCTCAAGCTGATGGGCTCGTACTACGAGGCCGAGGACGGCGCGCTGATCCGCATCCCCATGGACGGGGACGAGGAGCTCGTCAACCTCAACGACTAGCGGCGACGGCGCCGCGCTTGCGGCGCTTCTCGATCTTCGACCACGGCAGGGCGTTGACGATGTCGGCCTTCTGCGCCCAGCCCCGCCGCGCCGTGTCGACGCCGTAGCGCAGGACGTCGATGCCCTCCGGGCGGTGGGCGTCGCTCGAGATGCAGATCCCGACCCCCGCCCCGATCGCCGCGCGGACGTGCTCCGGCCGCAGGTCGAGGCGGCGGGGATTGGCGTTGACCTCGAGGAACGTGCCGGTGCGCGCGCAGGCGGCGATCAGGGCCTCGACGTCGACGTCGTAGGGATCGCGGCCGTCGAGCAGGCGCCCGGTCGGATGGGCGATCACGTCGACGTGGGGGTGCTCGATCGCGGCGACCATGCTGCGGGTCAGCTCCGCGCCCGTCTGCCCGCGCACCCCGTGCGCCGAGGCCACCACCCAGTCGAGCTGCGCCAGCACCTCGTCGGGCAGGTCGAGCTGGCCCCCGGGCAGGATGTCGACCTCGATCCCGGTCAGCAGGCGGAAGCCGTCGCCCTCGAGCGCCTTCGCGGCCTTGCGGACGCGGCGCATGTTGGCGAGCGTCTCGGCGGGGTCGAGGCCGATGCCCATCCCCACCGCCTGGGAGTGGTCCGTGATCGAGAGGTAGTCGAGGCCGCGCGCCTGCGCCGCCCGCGCCATCTCCGTCGGCGTGGCCTTGCCGTCGGAGGCGTCGGAGTGCGCATGGAGGTCGCCCTTCAGGTCGCGCAGGGCCACGAGCCTGGGCAGCTGGCCCGCGGCGGCGGCCTCGATCTCGCCCTGGTCCTCGCGCAGCTCCGGCGGGATCCAGTCGAGCCCGAGCCGGGCGTAGACCTCCTCCTCGCTGGCGCAGGACTCGGGATCGCCGCCCCCGATCGGCGCGAAGCCGTGCTCCGACAGGCTCAGGCCCCGATCGCGCGCCCGCTCCCGCAGGGCGACGTTGTGGGCCTTCGAGCCCGTGAAGTGCTGTAGCAGCGAGCCCCACTCCGCCGGGTCGATCACGCGCAGGTCGACCTGCAGGCCGTCGTGCAGCAGGACCGAGGCCTTGGCGTCGCCGAGCGCGACCACCTCCTGGACGCCCTCGTGCGCGGCGAAGCGCTCGAGCAGCGGCGCCGGATCGTCGGACGCGGCCACGAGGTCGACGTCGCCGATCACCTCCTTGCGCCGGCGCAGCGACCCGGCGATCTCGGCCGCGCGGCAGCCGGGCTCGGCGCGCAGCGCCGCGACCAGCATCTCCGCCCGGTCGAGGGCGTGGTCGAGCAGGATCACGCGCTTGCGGGGGCCGCCACCGGCCTGGATCGCCTCCAGGATCGCGGTCTCCTTCTTGGCGCCGAGGCCCTTGAGGTCGCGCAGGCGCCCCGCCTCGCAGGCGGCGCGCAGCCCATCGACGTCGCGCACGTCGAGCTCGGAGAGCAGCCGCTTGGCGGTCTTCGGGCCGACGCCGGGGATCCGCATCACCTCGACCACGCCGTCGGGGTAGACGGCGCGCAGCTTCTCGAGCGCCTCCATCGTGCCCGTGGCGCGGATCTCATCCACCTTGGCGGCGATCGTCTTGCCGACGCCGGGCAGCTCCGTCAGGCGCCCCTCCTCCGCCATCCGCTCGACCGACTCGGCCGTGGTCCGGAACTGCTCCGCCGCGCGCCGGTAGGCGATCACCTTGTGGACGATCGCGCCGTCGAGCTCCGACAGGCTCGCAAGCAGATCGAAGAGATCGGCGACGTCGGCGTTGCGCAGGGCCATCGGCGGGATCAGCCCTCGAGGAGCACGCGCTCGAGCACCGCACGACCGGGGGAGACGTCGGCGCCGACCGCGCGCCAGTGGTAGTCGAGGCGCCCGTCGGCCCGCACCCGCAGCCGCACCAGGCCGAGCGGGGTGCACCCGCCCAGGTCGGATGAGCGGACCTGCTCGGAGAAGCGGAACGAGCCGCCGCGCCGCCCCAGGTAGATCAGGACGCCGCTGCACTCGATGTCGCCCGTGAAGGCGATCGTGGAGCCGCGCTTGCCGCCGCTCAGGCGCACGGAGATCTCAATCGCGGGGTCGGCGCCGGTCAGCGTGCCGGCCCACGGCCCCCGCAGCGACCCGAGCGTCGGCTCCGCGGCGGGCGCGAGCGCGGGGACGGCGAGCAGGGCGGACAAGGCGGCGATGACGACGAGCAGGCGGGGGCGCACGGGCAGACCGTGGCACACCCTCCCGGCCGGCGCAAGCCGCGCGTGCGGGGACGGCGGCCCCCGTCCTGCGGCATGATCCGCCCGATGGAGACGGACGCGCCCGAGCGGTTCCTGGTCTGCCTGCCGACCTACAACGAGCGGGAGAACCTGGAGCGGATGATCGCCGCGATCGGCGCGGCGCGAGAGCGCGCCGGGATCCCCGGCGACGTGCTCGTGATCGACGACGGCTCCCCGGACGGCACGGGCGAGATCGCCGACCGCCTGTCCGCCGAGCTCGGCTGGGTCCACGTCCTGCACCGCACCGCGAAGGAGGGCCTGGGCCGCGCCTACCTCGCGGGCTTCCGCTGGGCGCTCGAGCGCGACTACGCCTACGTGCTCGAGATGGACTGCGACTTCTCGCACGACCCGGCGCGGCTGCCCGACCTGATCGCGGCGGCCCGCGCCGATGCCGACCTCGTGATCGGCTCGCGCTACGTGCGCGGCGGCGGCGTCCGCGACTGGTCGGCCGTGCGCCGCGCGATCTCGCGCGGCGGCTGCCTGTACGCGCGGGTGCTCCTGCAGCTGCCCGTCAGCGACCTGACCGGCGGCTTCAAGTGCTTCCGCCGGGAGGTGCTCGAGGCCATCGACCTCGACGGCGTCTCCGCGGAGGGCTACGCGTTCCAGATCGAGATGACGTACCGCACGGCGCTCCTCGGCTTCCGCATCCGCGAGATCCCGATCACGTTCACGGACCGGGTCGCCGGCGGCTCGAAGATGTCGCGGCGGATCGTCGCCGAGGCCTCGTGGCGCGTCCCGTCGCTGCGCCTGCGCGCCCTGCGCGGGCGCCTGCCCGGCGCCTGAGCGCCGGCTCGCGGTCCGGCCGCATTCAGACGCCTCCGACCTGACGTATCGTTCGGCTGATGCGCACGGGAACGGTGATCGGCCTCGCGGTGACGGTCATCGTCGCCCTCGCCGCGATCGTCGGCGTCGTCGCGGCGCGGGCCTACGCGACGCGCCCCGTCGTCGAGTCGGTCTCCCCGGGCCCCGACAACGTCATCAACGGCGCGACCCCGATCCGGGTCGTCCTGCGCTCGCCCGAGAAGGTGAGCGGGTTCTCGATCGCGATCGACGGCCGCGACGTGACCGCCACGGCCACCCGGACCGTGAACGGCTTCGAGCTGCCGGTGCCCGAGCTGCCGGACGGCGCGCACACGGCGGTCATCGACCTCCAGGCCGACGACCTGATCGGCGAGCCCTCGCGCTACCGCTGGTCGTTCACGACCGACGTCACCGCCCCCACCCTGCAGCTCGCGCCGCCCACCGGGTGGGGCGAGGAGGCGGAGGTCGCCGGCGTGACCGAGCCGGGCGCCGACGTGCTCGTCGACTGGGGCGCCGGGACGGCGACGGCCACGGCCGACGCCAGCGGCCGCTTCACCCTCGTGCCCGCCGTCGACGAGGGCGAGACGGACGTCTCAGTGCTCGCCGTCGACCGCGCCGGCAACGGGACCACGGCCCGCCAGACGCTCAAGATCGACCGCGAGCGCCCCCGGCTGCGGCTCGGCGGCATCGAGCAGTGGGCGGACACCGACCGGCCCACGATCTACGCCTTCGTCGATGATGCGAGCCCGACGCGGATCATCGCCCGCGTCAACGGCCAGGAGGCCAAGACGACGCCGCTGTCGATCGGGTACACGATCGAGACGAGCCGCCTGCCACAGGGCACGAACACGATCAGCCTCGAGGTGACGGACGCGATGGGCCGCACCTCGACCCGCACCCGCGAGTTCGGGGTCGACTCGACCGAGAAGCTGACGAACGACCTGACCCTGGCCCCGGGCGCGCGCGGCGACGACGTGGCGCGCCTCACCCGGCGCCTCAAGGTCGAGCGGATCTGGAAGGGCAAGCCGAGCTGGACCTACGACAAGCGCGTCGAGGACGCCGTCCGCGCCTTCCAGCGCAAGGCGGGCCTGCCCGAGGACGGCATCGCCCGCCCGGCCCTGCTGAGCCGCACGGCCGGGCGGATCGTCGTCATCAAGAGCAAGTTCGTCCTCAACCTCTGGCTCGACGGCAAGCTCGCCAAGCAGTACCCGATCGCGCACGGGATGCCCGCCTACCCGACACCGACCGGGTCCTACGTCGTCACCGAGATGCTCGAGAACCCCACCTGGACCCCGCCGAACTCCCCGTGGGCCGCGGGCCTCGAGCCCGTGCCGCCGGGCACGAACAATCCGCTCGGCACCCGCTGGATCGGCACCTCGGCGCCGCTGATCGGCATCCACGGGACGCCGCAGTCGTGGTCGATCGGGTCGCAGGCCTCGCACGGCTGCATCCGCATGCTGATCTCCGACGTGGAGGACCTCTACGAGCGGGTCACCGTCGGGATGGTCGTCGAGATCAAGGACTAGGCGCTAGCGCGCCAGGTGGTCCCAGCCGCGCAGCGCCGCGTCGGCGCCCGCCCCGCTCCAGCGCACTTCGCCCGGTCCCGCGACGACCTCGCCGATCACGGTCAGGGGCACGCCGCAGTCCGCGACGGCCGCCGGGTCGAGGGCGACGACCAGTTCGTAGTCCTCGCCGCCCGTGGCCGCGAACGCCCCCGCGGCGATCCCGCGCGCGGCGGCGACGGCGCGGACCGCCTCGCCCACGGGCAGCGCGTCGAGGTCGACCTCGAGGGCGACGCCGCTGCGCCGCGCGATCCGCGGCAGGTCGGTCGCCAGCCCGTCGGAGACGTCCATCATCGCGTGCACCTGCCGTGCCAGCCGCGCGCCCTCGGCGAGGCGCGGCCGGGGCCGCCGGTGGCGGTCCATGCAGTCGGCCGCGCCGGGCAGGTCGCGGAGCGCGGGGTCGGTCAGCGCGGCGAGCCCCGCGGCCGACGCGCCGAGGTCACCGGTCACGGCGACGACATCGCCGGGCCGGGCCGCGGCGCGCCGCGGCGGCGGGACCGCCGCGCGGCCGAGCACGCTGACCGAGAGCACGAGGCCCGGGCCGCGGGCGACGTCGCCCCCGACCACCGGGCAGCCGTACGTCCGCGCGCAGTCGGCGAGCCCGGCGTAGATCGGCTCGAGCGACGTGACGTCGCCGTCGGCGATCACCAGCGACACGAGCGCCCCGACCGGGGCCGCACCCATCGCGGCGCAGTCGGAGATGCTGACCGCGAGAGCCTTCCAGCCGACGTCGCCCGGCGCCGACAGGTCGCGGCGGAAGTGCACCCCGTCGACCTGGGCGTCGACCGTCCAGATCAGGTCCGGGTCGATCAGCGCGGCGTCGTCACCGATCCCACCCGAGGCGCCGTGCGCCTCGCCGCCGACGATGTCGGCGAGCGCGCGCATCAGCGCGTCCTCATCGGCATGCGGGGCGCCTCCGCCCCAACCCGCAAGATCGGCCACGCGCGCCACCCTCCTGCCTTCGCCCGCGGATCGTACCCGGACCCACCGCGCCGGGCCCGGGATCTAGGCCCGGGATCTAGGCCCGGGGGCGCACGGGGTCCGCGGTGGCCCGCTCGGGGGTCATCCTTCGGCCCACGTCGGCTCGTCCGTGCGGTAGCGCAGGTCGGCCCGCCCCCGCGTGTCCTCACGGGCGAAGAACGCGCGCTCCTGCGCGGCCCAGCGATCCCAGTGATCGACGAAGAGCTCCCCGTCCCGACGCATGGCCCGTGCGTAGCGCTCCGCGGCGTCGGCCTCGAGCCAGATCAGGAGGCTCGCGTACGCGGCGGCGGCCCTCGATCCGGACCCGACACCCTCGATGATCAGGAGCTCGGCCGCCGGAACCGGGTCGCGCCCCGCCTCCATCGACCGCTCCCAGTCCCAGCGCCGGATCGAGGCGGCCTCGCCGCGGGCGAGCGGCTCGAGCACGTCGGTGACGACCCGCTCGGCGGCGACCTCCAGGCCGTCCCAGCCGGGGTACATGTCCTCGACCGCGAGGACCGACGCGCCGGAGGCGGCGGCGAGCCGCACCGCGAACGTCGACTTGCCGCTTCCCGACGGGCCGTCGATCAGCACCACCGTGGTCGTGCCCGCGTGCGGCGGCAGCGTCCCGATCCGGCGGGCGAGTGCGGTCAGCTCGCGTTCGTCCATCGCTACCCGGCCGGCAGGTAGGCGTTCGTGTACGCCTGCGACCAGTCCGGCTTCTCGGCCAGGGGCTCGCCGTCGGCATCGACGAGCAGCTGCTGCTCGAACAGGAAGTCGTAGAACGCCGTGACGAGGGCCTCGTCGATCACGCCGATCTCGCCGGCCGCGTTCGCGTAGTAGCCCTCGTCCGCGAGGAGCTGCGCGCTGCGCTCGACGACCTCCGGGTTCTTGAGGGTCTGCGGGTTGGCCTCCAGCAGGATCCGCGCCGCCTCGGCGGGGTTCTCGGCCGCGTACGCGTAGCCGCGCTGGGTGGCGCGCAGGAACCGCTCGGCGACGTCCCCGTTGGCGGTCAGCCACGCGCCGCTCGAGACGATGGTGCTCGAATAGCTCTCCGGGTAGCCGTAGTCGGCCGGGTCGAAGTACCGCATCGGCTTGCCGCTGACCTCGGCCTCGACGCCCTCCCACGTGATCGCGGAGATCGTGAAGTCGGCGCGGCCGTTGTACACGGCGTCGTAGGCCGCGGTGTCCAGGACGACCGTCGTGAAGTCCGGCGTGCCGCCGTCGCCCTCGATCACGGTCGCGACCTCGGACTCCTCGCTCGGCGTCCCGAACCCGGCGTAGGTCTTGCCCTCCAGGTCCTTCGGGGAGGAGATGTCCGGATCGTCGGCGCGGTAGGCGATCTGGTACTGCTGCTTCGAGATGTTGGCGAACACCTGGACGACGTCCAGGCCGGCAGCCCGGGAGAAGGCGATCCCGTTGGAGAACGAGAACCCGAAGTCGGCGTCGCCGTTGGAGACGAGGGTCTCGGGCGCGGTCTCCGCGTACGGGAGGATCGCGACCTCGATCCCCTCCTCCGCGTAGTACCCGAGCTGATCCGCCACGTAGATCCCGATGTGGTTCGTGTTGGGGGTCCAGTCGAGGGCGACCGAGACCTCGTCCGGCTCCGCCGCGACGGCCTCCGCAGTCGCCGTCGCGGGCGCGGGCTCCGAGCCGCCGCAGGCGGCGAGGACGGCCGTGGCCAGCGCGACCGCGAGGCCGGCGGCGAGCCGGCGGGTGGAGGACGGGGCGAGCGCGCGGATCATGGTCGGTCCCTCTCTGCCGATGGGCGTCGTGCGGTTCAGATGCCGGATGCCGAGTGCGGCCGCCCCACCTCGGGCACTCGATCCCGTGGACACATGATGCCCGTTCTCGAGGCCGCGGCCGCGGCCACCGCCCGGACGTGGGATCATCGCGGGCGAGGACCTCTGCATGCGGGCCACGACGACCGACCACCTGCGCGCGCCCGGGCGCCTGATCCCGCCGCTCGCGCTGCTCGTGCTGCTCGGCGCGGTCTGGGAGCTCTACGCGCGCAGCGGCGCCCTCGGCCGCGACGTGCTGCCGCCGCTGTCCCGCGTGATCACCGCCGGCTGGGACGACCGCGCCTCGCTCTGGCAGAACACCCTGCCGACCGTCGGGGAGGTGCTGATCGGGTTCGCGGTGTCCCTGGCGTTCGCCTTCGCGGTCTCGGTCGTGCTCGACGCGTCGGGGCTCGCCCGCCGCTCGCTGATGCCCGTCCTGATCGGCAGCCAGACGGTCCCGCTCGTCGTCCTCGCGCCCCTGGTCGTGATCTGGTTCGGCTTCGGGTTCGCCCCCAAGATCATCCTCGTGGCCCTCGTGACGTTCTTCCCGATCGTCGTCGGGCTGGTCGACGGGTACGCCTCGAGCGAGCGCGACGCCATCACCCTGATGCGCACGATGGGCGCCAGCTGGCCGTCGATCTTCCTGCACGTGCGCCTGCCGTCCGCCCTGCCCGGGTTCTTCACGGGGCTGCGGATCGCGATCACCTACGCCGTCGTCGCCGCGATCTTCGCCGAGTACGCCGGCGCCGAGTCAGGGCTCGGCGTCTACATCCAGGGCGCCAGCAACTCGTTCCGCACCGACCTCGTCCTGGCCGCCGTGCTCGTGTCGGCCATCCTCACGCTCGCCCTCTACGCCGCGACGTTCCTCGTCCAGCGGCTCGTCATCCCGTGGTACGCGGAGTCGCGGAGGATCGGCGCGTGACGGCCCCACCGGCGATCGGGGTCGACGGGCTGTCGAAGTCGTTCGGGCCGCTGCCGGTCCTCGACGGCCTGTCCCTGCACGTCGACCGCGGGGAGTTCGTCTCGATCCTCGGGCCGAGCGGCTGCGGCAAGTCGACGCTCTTCTCGATCCTGACCGGGATCGAGAGCGCGGACGCCGGCGCGCTCCTGCTCGACGGGCGGCCGCTCGCCGCGACGGACCGACCCTTCGCCTGGATGCCGCAGCGCGACGTGCTGTTCCCCTGGCGCACGGTCGAGCAGAACGTCGCGCTGGGCGCCGAGATCGCCGGCGGGCTCGACCGCCGAGCGGCGCGCGAGCGCGCCCGGGAGCTGCTCGCCGGCTTCGGCCTCGACGCGTTCCGCGCCATGCGCCCGTACCAGCTGTCCGGCGGCATGCGCCAGCGGGTCGCGCTGGCCCGCACCGTCGCCCAGGGCCGCGACATCCTGCTCCTCGACGAGCCCTTCGGCGCGCTCGACGCGCTCACGCGGACGGAGCTCCAGCTGTGGCTGGAGCGGATCTGGGAGCGGGAGCGCTGGACGGTGCTCCTGATCACGCACGACGTCCGCGAGGCCGTCCTGCTCTCGGACCGCGTCTACGTGATGGCGCCGCGGCCGCAGGGCATCGCGCTGGAGCGCGGGATCCCGCTGCCGCGGCCCCGCACGCT
>JBEGMS010000153.1:0-4416 GCA_041182985.1 Actinomycetota bacterium | reverse complement strand
ACACGGCGCAGCTCGCGGCGATGGGCTTCCCGACCTTCTGCGACGGCCGCTCGCCGCTCGACTCGCAGGGCCGCGCCTCGATCGCCGCGCACGCCGTCCCGGTCTCGTGCGGCGGCGTCGAGATCGCGCCCGGCGACGTCATGGTGGCCGACCACGACGGCGTCGTCGCCGTCCCCGCTGCGGCCTGGGCCGACGTCGCGCGCCTCGCGGCCGAGAAGGGGGAGGGGGAGGACGCCGTCCGCGCCGCCCTGCGCGCCGGCGAGACGCTGCGCACCGTGTTCGACCGCCACCGCGTGCTCTGAGCGAGCGGCGGGTCGGTCGCTTGACCGATCCGGGTGGCGGTGGTTCGATTCGCCGCAGAGGAGAGGAGGGCGCGATGGCCGCGGTCAGGCGCGAGCAGTTCGACCACATCGGCGTGATCACGGAGGCCGAGCAGCCCGGGGAGACCTGGGTGGAGGCGACCCGCGTGTGGGTGACGAGTCCGCGCGCCCATTCCCACAACGTCGAGTTCCTGCGCTTCCGGCACGACTCGGAGGTGACGGGCCCGCTGCGCACCGAGCCGCACGTGGCCTACCGCACGACCGACCTCGAGGCCTCCATCGCGGGGCACGAGGTGCTGCTCGAGCCCTTCGTCGTCGGGGAGGGCTTCGCGCGCGTCGCCTTCGTCCTCATCGACGGGGGCGTCGTCGAGTTCATGGAGTACCGCGATCCCGATGAGGAGGAATGGTTCTGATGCGCAACCGCCTGGCAGGGCACAGCAACAGCTTCCACACGTACGACGTCGACCAGGCGCTGGCCGGCATCGCCGAGGCCGGCTACGACGCGGTCGAGATGACCGCCGTCCTCGGCTGGACGGAGCACGTCGATCTGGACGCGCCGCAGTCCGAGCTGCGGGCGCGGCTCGACCACTACGGCCTCGACCTGACGGTGCTCAGCGGCCACTCCGACCTCACCACGCCCGAGGGCGTGGACCTCGGCATCAAGGCGGTGCGGTGGTGCGCCGAGTGGGGCTGCCCGGTCATGAACACGGCGATCGGCGGCCACTCGAGCCAGGACGAGAACGAGTCCGCCTTCCTCGACGGGATCGGGCGGCTCGCCGCCGCCGCCGACGAGGCCGGCGTCGACGTCGCCCTCGAGATCCACGGCGACATCATGGCGACGGGCGCGTTGACCCTGCCCCTGCTCGAGCGCATCGGCCACCCGCGCATCAAGGTCGCCTACGACACCGCCAACTGCGAGTTCTACGGCGACACGGCCGCGGCCGAGGACATCGCCACGATGCTGCCGTACCTGGCCAACGTCCACCTCAAGGACAAGCGCGGCGGCAAGGGCGAATGGGACTTCCCGGGACCGGGCGACGGGCACGTCGACTTCGGCGCGATCCTCGGCGTCCTCGAGGAGGGAGGCTACGCGGGCCCGCTGTCGGTCGAGATCGAGTTCCAGGGCGAGCCGTGGCCGCCGCTCGAGGAGGTCACCGCCGCGATGACCCGCTCGCGCGCCCACCTCAACGGCCTCGGCCTCGGATGATCGGCGTCGCGATCCTCGGCTCGGGCTTCATGGCCCGGACCCACGCCGGGGCGTGGGGCGCGCACGCCGCCCGCGCCGCGGTGCGGGTGGTCGCGTCGCGCACCCAGGCGGGCGCCGCGTCCGTGGCCGAGGGCTGCGGCGCGGACGCCACCCACGACCTCGCCGCCGCGATCGCGCGCGACGACGTCGACGTGGTGGACATCTGCCTGCCGACGACGCTGCACCGGGAGTGGGCCGAGGCGGCGTTCGCGGCGGGGAAGGACGTCCTGCTGGAGAAGCCGATCGCCCTCGACCCGGCCGACGCGGAGGCGATCATCGCCGCGCGCGACGCGAGCGGCCGGCGCCTGCTGGTCGGGCTCGTCCTGCGCTTCTGGCCCGAGTACGAGGAGCTGCACGCGCTCGCGGCCGCGGGTGCCATCGGCGCGGTCCGGTCGGTGACGGCCCTGCGGCTGTCGGCTCCGCCCGAATGGAACACGTGGATGGCCGACCCGGCGCAGTCCGGGGGCGCGGCCGTCGATCTGATGGTGCACGACTTCGACCAGGTCGCGATGCTGCTCGGCGAGCCCCTGTGCGTCCATGCGGGCGCGGTGCCGGGCGGCCCGCACGGCGCGCCGCAGCACGTCGTCGCCACGGTCACCTGCGAGCGCGGCACGGGCGTGGTCGAGGGCGGCCTCCTGCTGCCCGCCTCGTATCCCTTCACGAGCGGCATCCGCGTGCTCGGCGACGCGGGCGTGCTGGAGTACCCCTTCTCCGCGGGCGCCAGCGAGGACGGCGGCAACATCGGCGGGGTCGACCAGAGCGCGAACGCGCTCACGCGCTACCCGGCGGAGGGCGCCGCCGCCCGCGTCGACGTCGCCGCGGGCGATCCGTGGGCGCGGCAGTGCGCCTACCTCCTGGACCGCATCGAGGCCGGCGCCCCGGTCGACCGCGCAACCGGCGAGGACGCGCTGCGGGCGCTCAGGATCGCCCTGGCCGCGAACCGCTCGATCGCCTCCGGCGCGGCGGAGGCGGTGTGACCCCCGTGCAGGGCATCGGCAGAAATCCGTATTGCGCGGCAGCGGGGGGTGCGTGTAGATTCCCGTCAACCCCGAGTTCGTAGGGGCGTACGAGAGGAGATCAGGGATGAAGACCGGACTCGTCTGGGACGAGCGGTACATGTGGTGGGACACCCGGCACGGCGGTGCGTTCATGCCCGCCGGCGGCTGGGTCGAGCCCGGCGAGCACGCCGAGAACCCCTCCACCAAGCGCCGCTTCAAGAACCTGATCGACGTCAGCGGGATGGGCGACGTGCTCGTGCCGCTGAAGCCGCGGATGGCGACGGTGGCCGAGGTCGAGCGCTACCACACGCCCGAGTACGTCGCGCGCATGAAGGAGCTCAGCGATGCGGGCGGCGGCGACGCCGGCGAGCTGACGCCGTTCGGCGGCGGCGGCTTCGAGACCGCGCTGCTCGCGGTCGGCGGCACGCTGACCGCGATCGAGAAGACCCTCGACGGCAGCGTCGAGACCGCCTACGCCCTGGTGCGCCCCCCCGGCCACCACGCCCAGAAGGACATCGGCCGCGGCTTCTGCATGTTCTCCAACGCCGCGCTCGGCGCGATGCACGCCCGCCAGGCCCTCGGCCTCGACCGCGTGGCCGTCGTCGACTGGGACGTGCACCACGGCAACGGCACGCAGTGGGCCTTCTACGACGACCCGACGGTGCTCGCGATCTCGCTGCACCAGGACCGCTACTACCCGACGGACTCCGGCATGGTCGAGGAGAACGGCGAGGGCGCTGGCGTCGGCGCCAACATCAACGTGCCGCTGCCGGCCGGGTCCGGCGTCGGCGCCTACATCAGCGCCTTCGAGCGCGTGGTCTGCCCCGCGCTCGAGCGCTTCAAGCCGCAGCTCCTGATCATCGCCTCGGGCCTCGATGCGAGCGCGCTCGACCCGCTCGCGCGCCAGCAGATGCACTCCGACGGCTACCGCAACCTGACGCGGCAGCTGATGGACGTGACCGCCTCCGTCGGAGGCAAGTTCATGCTCACCCACGAGGGTGGCTACTCGGCCGCGTACGTCCCGTTCTGCGGCCTCGCCATCCTCGAGGAGGTCACCGGCCACCGGACGCCGGTGGAGGACCCGTACCTGCCCGTGTTCGAGGGCATCGGCGGGCAGGATCTGCAGCCGCACCAGGCTGCGGTGATCGACCAGGCGGCCGCGCTCGTCGAGCGCGTGCCGGCGTGAGGCTTCCGGTGGGAAGCGACAACCAGACAGAAGGAGGAGAGATGGCGGAGGATGAGGTGACCACGGAGGTCGAGGGCAAGAGCGGCGTCAGCCGCAGCACGGTCCTCAAGGGCGCGGCGATCGCCGGTGCGTCCCTGATGGCCGGCGGCGTCCTCGCGGCCTGCAGCGCGTCGGATGACGGCGGCTCGGGCGGCGGCGGCGGTGACACGGCGTCGGGCGGCGGCGGTGGCGGCGGCGGTGGAGAGGACTTCGTCATCGGCGCCCTCTACCCGCTGACCGGCCCGAACGCGGCCGACGGCGAGCAGATGAACAACGGCGCCCAGCTGGCCATCGACGAGATCAACGCGGCGGGCGGCATCGCCGGGCGCATGATCAAGTTCGAGGTGCTGGACACCGACCTGGTGTCCCCCGAGGCGATCCAGCAGAACTACCAGAAGCTGGCCGACCAGGGCGTCGACGCCGTGATCAACGGCTACCTGCTCGCGTGGGACGCCGCGATGGACGCGGCCGCCACCTACGGCGCGCCGTTCCTGAACGCGTCCACGTCGCAGGCCCAGTGCGACCTGATCAACTCGGACGAGAAGTACAAGTGCGTCTTCCAGATCGACCCGCCGGAGACGTGGTACGGCAAGGGCTTCCCGAAGTTCCTCAACGACCTCGAGGCGA
>JBEGMS010000152.1:0-6500 GCA_041182985.1 Actinomycetota bacterium | reverse complement strand
ACCTCCGGCAGCGTCAAGTGCTGGGGAGAAGGCTTCCATGGCCAGCTCGGCAACGGCGCCACCGCCAATCAGAACACCCCGGTCGATGTCGTCGCCACCGGCGGCAGCGGAACCCTCACCGACATCACCCAGATCGCCGCAGGCAGCTACCACACCTGCGCGCTCACCACCTCCGGCAGCGTCAAGTGCTGGGGGTACGGCTACTACGGCCAACTCGGCAACGGCGCCACCGCCAATCAGAACACCCCGGTCGATGTCGTCGCCACTGGCGGCAGCGGAACCCTCACCGACGTGACCAGTATCACCGCAGGCGGTTACCACACCTGCGCACTCACCACCTCCGGCGGAGCCAAATGCTGGGGAGAAAGCTTCTTTGGCCAGCTCGGCAACAACGACACGACCAACCAGAACACCCCGGTGGATGTCGTCGCCACCGGCGGCACTGGAACCCTCACCGACATCACCCAGATCACCGCAGGCGGCATCCACACCTGCGCACTTACCACCTCCAGCGGCGCCAAATGCTGGGGGTCCGGCTTGAGCGGTCGCCTCGGCAACGGCGCCACCGCCAATCAGAACACCCCGGTCGATGTCGTCGCCACCGGCGGCAGCGGAACCCTCACCAACATCACCCAGATCACCGCAGGCGGCTCCCACACCTGCGCGCTCACCACCTCCGGAAGCGTCAAGTGCTGGGGGCATGGCGCCAGTGGCCAGCTCGGCAACAACGACACCACCAATCTGAACACCCCGGTCGATGTCGTCGCCACCGGCGGCACCGGCACCCTCACCAACATCACCCAGATCACCGCAGGCAATACTCACACCTGCGCGCTCACCACCTCCGGCAGCGTCAAGTGCTGGGGGCATGGCGCCAGTGGCCAGCTCGGCAGCAACGACACCGCCAACCAGACCGCCCCGGTGAACGTGACCGCGTCGGGCCAGCAACCGGGCCTTCCGGCGACACTGGCCGTGACGGTGACCGACGACACCGGTACGTGGACCCTCGGCCGGGTGGTGCTCGGCACCAGGTAGGCGGCGAGGTCGCGCTCGTTCTGATGCCCTGGCGGGGCATTGGCCCCGGCCTCTGCCGGCGCCCAGTGCCATCACCGGCTGGGGCGCGCTACCAGGCCCCCGCCCACGACTCGCGGCGCGGGTCGGCCCAGGCGGACACGAGACCCGTTGCGAGATCGGCCTCCGCCGCGCAGACGCTGCCGAACAGGCTGTCGCCGACCTCGGCCGGCACGACCGCGTGGCCGAGGGCGGCCAAGCCGTCGGCGAGCTCCGGCTCGATGTCCTCCTCGACATGCAGGCGGTCGTCGACGATGCGCCAGCGCGAGCGGTCGCAGGCGTCGCCGATCTCCACCCCCTCGTCGAGGTGCGCGAGGATGACCTGCAGAAGCGCCTGCACCTGACCGTCGGCGCTCGGCGTCGAGATGCCCACGATCCGCTGGCCGTCGACGATCATGGCCGGGGCGAGCGTGTGCACCGGGCGCTTGCCGCCCGCCGCCGCGTTCGGCGACTGGGGATCCCGCGAGAAGGACAGCATCCGATCGTTGAGGAAGAAGCCACCCCCGGGCACCCACGTCGCGCAGCCGAAGCTGTCGAACACGCTGATCAGCATCGAGACCACGTTGCCCGCGCGGTCCGCGGTGGTGACCGACGTCGTGTGGTTGTAGCCCTTGGCGTGGTCGGCGCGGCTCGCCCGCTCCCCGATCGGGATCGCGTCGGCGAGCTCCATCAGCTCGCGGTCCGCCCCATCCTCGGTGATGCGGTCGCGGTAGGCGAAAGCGCCGGCGATCGCCTCGACGGCGCGGTGCTGGGCGGCCGCCGAGCGATCCGACGGCGCCTCGGCGGCGAGCCGGCGCAGCGCCATCGTGAGCAGCATCGCCTGCGACGAGGGCGGCTGGGCCAGCACCGTCACGCCGCGGTAGTCGACGGACACAGGCTCGCGGATCACGCTCGCGTGGCCGGCGAGGTCCTCCAGGGACATCACGCCGTCCTCGCGCGCCACCGCGGCCACGATCGCCTCGGCGACCGGCCCCGTGTAGAAGGCCTCGGGCCCGCGCTCGATGACGCCGCGCAGGGTGGCCGCGGTCTCCGGCAGACGCACGATCGCGCCGGCCCCTTCGGGCCGGGCCGCGACCCACGGCGAGACGTCCGCGCCGCCGCGGGTCAGGCGGGGCGCGCTGTCGGCGAGCGCGTCGGCCGTGTCGCGAGTGACGGCCACGCCGTGCTCGGCGAGCTCGAGCGCGGGCGCGAGCACCTCGGCCCGCGACAGCCGGCCCCCGGCCGCCATCAGATCGCAGACGCCGGCGACGAAGCCCGGCACGGCGGCGACCTGGGCGCCGTCCTCAGGCAGCGGATGGGTAGAGGCCGCGGGGGAGAGGCCCACCCCGTTGATCGCCGTTACCGACCCGTCGGCGCGCCGCACGATGCAGAGCAGGTCGCCGCCGAGCCCGCAGGCGTCGGGCAGGATCACCGTCAGGGCCGCCGCGGCGGCCGCCGCCGCGTCGATCGCGTTGCCCCCCGCCGCGCCGACGCGCAGGCCGGCCTGGACCGCCAGGGGATGGCCGCAGGACACGGCGAGGTGCTGCCCCTCGATGCGGGGCCGGGGGAGTCGCTCGGGCATGCGGCGAGTATGGCGCAGGTCGACACCCGTGTGCTACCGTCGCCGGCGGAGGCAGGGGAAGTCCGGTGCGAATCCGGCACGGTCCCGCCGCTGTGAGGAACGTCCCCCGATCGCGGTGCGCAGCACCGGTCACTGGCCCCTCGGGGCTGGGAAGGCAGTGATCAGGGGTCTCGGGCAACCGAGGAAGCGCGCTCCGAGTCAGAACACCCACCTCCCCCCGGACCACCAGGCCCCGGGGACCTCGAGAGAAGGAGTTCCAGATGTCCACGAGGACGATCCTCGTGACCATCGTCGCCATCGCGACCATGGTCATCCCCGCCGTCGCGCACGGCGCGACGATCCGCGTCACCAGCGAGAAGCAGCCGCTGCTCGGCAACCTCGAGTGGGAAGCGGGCAGCACCCGGTCCTACGTCAACGACACCGGCGCCGCGGTGACGCTCCCGGCGAACACGATGCTCGGCCAGCTCGTCGCCGCGACCGCCTTCACCAGCACGCCGCTCGCGATCGGCGAGTTCGCGGGGCTCGGCCCGTACGTGAAGACGATCGGCACGCAGCGCCTCGGCGCCAAGGGCGCGTGGGACGTCTACGTCAACGGCAAGACGCCGCAGGTCGGTGCAGGGGCGCTGGTGCTCCGCAAGTCCGATCAGGTGATCTGGTTCCTCGACACCGACTACAGCAAGAAGGGCCCCGTCGTCCTCGACCTCCAGGTCAAGCAGCTGCTCGGCGGCATCCTCTTCACGGTGCGCAAGGCCGACGGCAAGGGCTACAAGCCGGCGAAGGGCGCGACGATCACGCTCGACGGCACGGCGATCGGCACCACCAACGCCAAGGGCCAGCTGAGCTTCGCCGATTCGGCCGACTGGAACGAGGCGCACGCCACGATGAAGGGCGCCATCGGCTCGCAGATGGTCATCGAGGACCCGCTGGGCTGATCGGCGACCGCCCGACGCTCCGCGAAGAGCACGACATGAGCCTGCGTCTCGCACTCATCCTCGTCGCCTGCCTCGTGCTGGCCGCGTGCGGGACGTCCAAGACGGAAGAGGCGACGGAGTCGGCCGCCACGGCGGCCGACTCCGGCACCCCCGTCCTGATCACCGCCGACTGGGGTCGGACGAAGGTCGGCGAGGGTCGAGGCCCGGTGGGGACCGTCCTCGCGGCCACGGAGGGCGTCGCCCCCGTCGAGACGACCTACGGCGGCCGCTACGTGAGCTCGCTCGCCGGCGAGGCCGGCGACGGCGCGCGCGAGTGGCTGTTCTGGATGAACGGGATCGAGTCCGATCTCGGAGCCGCCGACATCGAGGCCGCGCCCGACGACCGCGTCTGGTGGGACCTCCACGTCTGGGGCGGGCGCACGCACGTCCCCGCGATCGTGGGCCAGTGGCCCGCGCCGATGACCCGTGCGCTCGACACCGCGGTGGAGGGCGCGACCGCCGACCCCGCCGCCGCCGAGGCCCTTGCCGCCGCCGGCGTCGAGGTGGCGAGCCCCGCCGCGTCCAGCGGGCCGCGGACGATCGTCGGGGAGAGCGCAGCGCTCGCCGAGCGCGATCCGACCTGGGCCAAGGCCCTCGCCGACCCCGCGAAGGCCGGGCTCACGGCATGGTTCGAGGACGGCGAGATCGTGGTGTGGGACGCGGCGGCCGGCGAGGCCGTCCCGGTCCCGAAGGCCAGGGTCGTGATGGTCGCGACGACCGAGGACTTCTCCTCGCGCGGGGCACCCGTCGTGGTCATCGCCGGGCGCACCGCGGCCGATGCGGAGGCCGCGGCCGCAGCGCTCGGCGCGAACCCGATGCTGCCGCAGCGCCACTTCGCGATCTGCCTCGACGAGACCGCCCTGATCGTCTGCAGCGGCGGCCAGGGCCTGACCCTGTGAGGGACCCCCGCGGCCCCCTGGCGCTCGGCGCCGGACTGATCGCGATCTCGCTCGCCGCCGAGCAGCCCGTGCTCGTGGCCGCTGCGCTCGCGGGCTCGGTCCTCCTGTACCTCGCGACCCCGGTCCGACACGGCCTGATGCTGCGCCTCGCCGCCGCCTCGGGCCTGCTCCTGATGCTGCTGAATCCCTTCCTGGCGATGGAGGGGGACCGCGTCCTGATCGACGGACCGGGCTTCGCCCTCCTCGACCTCGAGGTGACGGCGGAGGAGCTCCTCTACGGCGCCGTCAGCGGCATGCGCCTCGCCACCGCGATCATCGCCACCGCCGCCTTCCTCGCCCTCTCCGACCCCGACCGGCTGCAGGCCCTCGTCAGCCGCGTGGCTCCGCGCTCGGCCCTCACCGTCGCGCTGTCCGCGCGGCTGATGCCCGCGCTGCGCGCCGACGCCTCCTCCCTCCATGAGGCCCTGCTCCTGCGCGGCACCGCGCCCGTGCCCGGCCGCCGGGCCCAGGCCCGGCAGGCCGCCGTGCTGGTCGAGCCGCTCGTGGCCTCCGCGCTCGACCGCGGCGTCGGCATCGCCGAGGCGATGGCGGCCCGGGGCTACGGCGGCGGGCCGTTCACGCCCCTGCCCGAGCCGTCCGCCGGCCGCGCCGATCGGGCGGGAGTGGCGGCCGGAATCGCGCTGCTCGTGCTCGCCGTCGCCCTCGCAGCCGGCCTCCTGCCCTACGCGATCTACCCGCAGGCCGACCCGCTCGCCACCCTTCCGGCCATCGCCACCGCCGGCGGGATCGTCGCCGTCTGCGCGGCCCTCGCGCACGCACTGCGGAGCGCGCGATGAGCGCGATCGCCCTGGCCGGCGTCGGCTACCGCTACCCCGGCGCGGCCGCACCGACGATCAGCGGCATCGACCTCGTCGTCGACCGCGGGCGGATCGTGGTGCTCGAGGGCCCATCGGGCGGCGGCAAGACGACGCTGCTGCGCGTGCTCGCCGGGCTCGCGCCCGCCTTCCACGGCGGAGAGGCCTGGGGCACAGCCAGCGTCGCCGGCCTGGACCTCCGCACGGCGGCCCCCGGACTGATCGCGCAGCGCGTCGGCTTCCTGTTCCAGGAGCCGGAGGCGCAGGGCGTGATGACCGAGACGCTGCGCGACGTCGCCTTCGGCCTGCAGTGCCGCGGCTGGGCGCAGGACCGGATCGAGCCGGCCGCGCGTGCCGCTCTCGCCGCCGTCGGCTGCGGGCACCTCGTCGGCCGCCGCCTCGACACCCTCTCGAGCGGGGAGCGCCAACGTGTCGCCCTGGCCGCCGTCCTCGCGCCGGAGCCCGACGTCCTCGTGCTCGACGAGCCCACCGCGCAGCTCGACGACGACGCGGCCTGCGAGCTGGTCGGCCAGCTGCGGCGCCTCGCCGACCGCGGCCTCGCGATCGTGCTGTCAGAGCATCGACGCGACCGCATCGAGCACCTCGCCGACGAGGTGCTGGGCGTCGAGGGCGGGCGGATCGGGGCGCCGCCCGCTCCCGCCGCGTACCCGGCCGAGCCCGTCACCGCGGTCGCCTCCGGGGCGCCGCTGCTGACCCTCGCGGAGGTCGACCTCCGGCGCGATGGCGCGCCCGTGCTCGACCGCATCAGCTGCACCCTCCCCCGAGGCGGCTCCATCGCCCTCGTGGGACCCAACGGCTCGGGCAAGTCGACGCTCCTGCGCGCCATCGCCGGGCTCGAGACGCCGACGGCCGGGACGATCGCCACCGCGCGCCGTGATCTCACCCACGTGCCCGCGGACCGGCGCGTGCCGGAGATCCGCCTGGTCCCCCAGGACCCCGGCCGCACCCTGCTCGAGGACACCGCCGAGGCCGAGATCCGGACGGGGGCGTCGCTGCTCGGCATGCCGGATGAGCCCGGCAGCCGCGCCATCGACGACCTCGGCCTCTCGCCGCTCCTCGACCGGCACCCGCGCGATCTCTCCGTCGGCGAGCGCGAGCGCGTCGCGATCGCCGACGGAGAGAT
>JBEGMS010000151.1:0-7803 GCA_041182985.1 Actinomycetota bacterium | reverse complement strand
CGAGGTTGTCGACGTACGCCTGCACCTTCGGGCGCACGAACGAGTTCATGCACGCGGTCAGGGTGCGCTCGTACTCGCGGAACTCCGGCACCACGTCCGAGGACAGGGTGACGGGGAAGCCGGGGTAGAGGCGCTCGACGATCTCGCCGATCTGCTTCTCGTGCTTGTTCGAGATGTACGAGTTGATCAGGCCGACGGTGAGCGACTCGACGCCGCTCTCCACCAGCTGCCTGATGATCCCCTCGACCTGCTTCTCGTCGACGGGCACCACGGTCTCGCCGCGGGGGCCCATGCGCTCGACCGCCTCGACGGTGTCGGAGAGCAGCGCCGGCGGGTCGGGCTTGATCATGATGATCCAGCCCGCCAGGGGGCCCGGCGTCTGGGAGCGGGCCAGGTGCAGGATCTGCTTGAAGCCCATCGTGGTGATCAGGCCGACGCGGGCGCCCTTGCCCTCGAGGACGGCGTTCGTGGCCACGGTCGTGCCGTGCATGATGTTGCCGAGCTCGGCCGGGCTGATGCCCGCCGTCTCGCAGATCTTCGTCACGCCGACGAGCACGCCCTGGGAGGGGTCGCTCGGCGTCGACGGGGTCTTGACCCGATGCTGGGTCCCGTCCTCGTCGTTGACGAGGAACAGGTCGGTGAAGGTGCCACCGACGTCCACTCCTAGGCGATACGCCACAGGTCCGTCCTTTCTCTCCAGGTGCAGGGCACTACGCTAGACGATTCCGGCCTGCTGCAGGTCCCCGAGCTCGCTCTGCGAGAGCCCGACGAGTCCGCACCAGATCTCCTCGTTGTCCGCCCCGATCTCCCACTTGCCGCCCCAGCGGATCGAGCCGGGGGTCTGGGAGAGCTTCGGGGTGATGCCCGGGACCGGCATGGTGCCGATCTCGGGGTCCTCGATGTCCACGATCAGCCCGCGCTCGCGGAAGTGCGGATCGTCGTACATGTCGGCGGCCGAGTAGACCCCGGCCGACACGACGTTGGCCTCCGCGAGCATCGCGTCGAGCTCGGCGGCCGTGTACTGGGCCGCCCACTCGTCGATCATCGCGTACAGCTCGTGCTCGTGCTCGCCGCGCGCGCGGTGCGTCGCGTAGCGCTCGTCCTCGGCCAGCTCGGGCCGGCCCATCAGCGCCGACAGGCGCTTCCACAGCGAGTCGTGGTTGGCCGCGATGACCACCCACTTGCCGTCCTTCGACTGGTGCACGTTGGACGGCGCGATCTTCGACAGGTACGAGCCGGAGGGCTCGCGGATGACGCCGGTCAGGCCGTACTCGGTGATCGTCGACTCCGTCATCGCGAAGCAGGCGTCCACGATCGCGGCGTCGATCACCTGGCCCGTGCCGGAGCCGCGGGCGTCGCGCCAGTAGAGCGCCATCAGGATCCCCTCGAAGGCCTGCTTGGCCGCGAGCGTGTCGCCGAGGGAGATGCCGGCGCGCGGCGGCGCCTGGCCCGGGTAGCCGTTGAAGTAGCGCAGGCCGCCCATCGCCTCGCCGGCGGCGGCGAAGCCGACGCGGTCCTTGTAGCGGCCGGTCTGGCCGTAGCCGGACACGCGGGCGTAGATCAGGCGCGGGTTGCGGGCCATCGCCTCGTCGGGGCCGATGTTCCACTTCTCCATCGTCCCGGGGCTGAAGTTCTCGAGCGCGACGTCCGCCTTGGCCATCAGCTCGAGGGCGAGCTCCTGGCCGCGCGGCTCGCGCAGGTTGAGGGTCACGACCTTCTTGGAGCGGGCCAGGGTCGGCCACCAGAGCGTGTGGTCGTTGACCTTCTCGCGGCCCCAGACGCGCATCGGGTCGCCGGCGGGCGGCGCCTCGACCTTGATCACCTCGGCGCCGAAGTCGGCCATCAGGGACGCGCAGTAGGGGCCGGCCAGGAGCTGGCCGAACTCGATCATGCGCACGCCCTCCAGCGGGCCCTGGGTGCTCTCCTCGCTATCCGTCACTCGCCTCTCCGATCGGGGGAACCGCGGGTCTCTCACCTGCCCCATCGCCGGCCGCGCGGTTTCGGCCGAATGGGGTCGCGCGCTCGCTACGCCAGTGCGTGCCGCTTGAGCAGGCCCTTGGCGATGATCGTCTCCTGGATCTCGTTCGAGCCCTCGCCGATCATCATCAGCGGCGCGTCCCGGTAAAGGCGCTCGACCTCGTACTCCGTGGAGTAGCCGTAGCCGCCGAAGATGCGCATCGCCTCCTCGGCGCAGCGCTGGCAGGTCTCCGTCGCGTAGAGCTTGGCCATGCCGGCCTCGACGTCGGCGCGCTGGCCCGAGTCCTTCTTCCTGGCGGCGGCGAGGATCAGGTGCTTGGAGGCCTCGATGCGGGTCGCCATGTCGGCGATCTTCTTCTGGATCAGCTGGTGGTAGCCGATCGGCTTGCCGAACGCCTCGCGCTGCTGGGCGTACTCGAGCGACAGCTCGAGGGCGCGCAGGGAGATGCCGAGGCCGCGGCTGGCGACGTTGATGCGGCCGGTCTCGATGCCGCTCATCATCTGGTAGAAGCCCTGGCCGGCCTTGTCGGGGCCGCCGAGGGTCGCGGACACCGGCACCCGGTGGTCCTCGAAGGTCAGCTCGACGGACTCGACGCCGTGGTAGCCGAGCTTGCCGAGGGGCGGCGACACCTTGAGGGTGCCCTGGTCGGCCACCTGGGGCTGCTTGTCGACGAGGAGCGCCGTCATGCCGGTGTGGCGCGGGTCCGCGTCGGGGTCGGTCTTGACGAGCAGGGCGATCACGGAGGCGCGGTCGCCGTTCGTGACCCACATCTTGGAGCCGTTGATGACGTACTCGTCGCCGTCGCGGCGGGCGGTGGTGATGATCGCCTGCACGTCCGAGCCGGCGCCCGGCTCGGTCATCGAGAAGCAGGAGCGGATCTCGCCGGCGGCGAGCCGCGGCAGGTAGGCGGCCTTCTGCTCGTCGGAGCCGTGGCCGGCGATCATGCCGCCGACGATGTACTGGCCGTTGACGATGCCCGACACGGCCATCCAGCCGCGCGTCAGCTCGGCGATCGCGAGCGCGTAGGTGACGAGGTCGAGGCCGAGGCCGCCGTACTCGGTCGGGATCCGCATGCCGAAGGCGCCCATCTCGCGCAGGCCCTCGACGATCCGCGTCGGGAACTCGTCCTTGGCCTCGAGCTCCTTGGCGACGGGGATGATCTCCTGGTCGACGAACGCCCGGATCGCCTCGAGGATCTCCCGCTGCTCGTCCGTGATGTCGAGGCCGTCGAAGGCGCTGATCCGCTCCTTGAGGGGCATGCCGGTCCGTCTCCCTGTCGTCGTTGGGCGCGGGGCCCGGACGGCCCCGCTGAATGCTTCGCTGCGCGGAAGATTACGGCCGGTCGGCCGCCAGCGGAAGCACGGCGCGGCGCACGGCCTCCGGGACGGGCACCGGGCGCATCGCGGCGCGCTCGACGTAGACGTGGACGAAGCGGCCGTCGGCGGCCGCCCGCTCCTCCCCCGCCCGGAACACCCCGAGCGCATAGGCCACGGAGGTCTTGCCGACCCGCTCGACGCGCAGCCCGATCTCGACGGGCTCGGGGAAGCTGATCGGCGCGTGGTAGCGGCAGCCCGTCTCGACCACGACCCCGACCACGTCCCCCGCGGCGGGGTCGAGGGCGCCCTGCTCGACGAGGTGCGCGTTGACCGCGGTGTCGAACCAGCTGTAGTAGACGACGTTGTTGACGTGCCCGTAGGCGTCGTTGTCCATCCAGCGCGTCGTGACCCCGCGGAAGGCCGCGAAGTCGGCGCGGGTCGGGATCGGCGGGCGCTCGGACACGGGGGAAGCCTACCCCGGACCGGGTGCGGCGCCGCGCTAGACTCGCCCGCATGAGCGCGATCGAGACCCTGCCCGGCGCCTGGTACACGGACCCGGCGATGCTCGAGCGCGAGCGCGCGACCGTCCTGCGGGCCGGCTGGCAGTACATCGGCTCGGCCGCCGAGGTGGCGGAGCCGGGCTCGTTCATGGCCGCGGACCTCGCCGGGCTGCCGATCGTGGTCACGCGCGACACGGACGGCGCGCTGCACGGCCTCGTCAACGTCTGCCGCCACCGCGGGGCGCTCGTGGCCGAGGGCTGCGGGCGGCGCAAGACCCTGCAGTGCCGCTACCACGGCTGGACCTACCGCCTCGACGGGACGCTGCACCGCTCGCCCGGCATGGACGCCCCCGACGACGTGCGCCTGCCCGCGATCGGCGTGTCCACCCTCGGCCCGCTCCTGTTCGCGACGGCCGACCCCGACCCGGAGCCGCTCGAGGCGGTGCTCACGCCGTTCCTCGCCATGCTCCGCGACGTCGCCCGCGTCGACCCCGAGGGGATGGTGCTGCGCCGCCGGCTCGAGCACCGCATCGAGGCCAACTGGAAGGTCGTGGTCGAGAACTTCATCGAGTGCTACCACTGCCCGCTCGTGCACTCGGAGACCCTGCCCGGGTTCGGCGGCGACGACTACCGGGTCGGGCAGTTCGGGCCGCTGCACACGCAGGAGCTCGACGCGCAGGAGTTCTGCTTCGCCTACCTCTACCCGGCCACGCAGCTGTCGGCCTACGGCCGCGAGGGCGCCT
This sequence comes from Actinomycetota bacterium, assembly GCA_041182985.1. Lineage (GTDB taxonomy): Bacteria > Actinomycetota > Thermoleophilia > Gaiellales > F1-60-MAGs149 > F1-60-MAGs149. Next base: position 3,266 of record JBEGMS010000151.1, on the reverse strand, counting down.
TCGTCGCCCGCGCGATCGTGCCGGACGGCCACCGCGCGACGCGGGTGGCCCTCGACTACTGGTTCACGCCCGACGCCGATGACGCGGCGGCCGACGCCTACGTCGACTGGTTCGAGCGCGTGATCGGCGAGGACGTGCCGCTCTGCGAGTCGGTGCAGGTCGGCCTCGAGTCGGGCGCGCTCCCGCAGGGCCTGCTCAACCCGGACGCCGAGTCGGGCCTGGCCGCGTTCCAGCGCCTGCTCGCCGCCGACCTCGACGGCGGGGCGTGAGCGGGTCGCCGGCCCGCCCGGCGCACGGCCCGGGCTCGGCCTGGGACACCCCCGAGGCCGTCGGCCGCGTCGAGGGCGCCTACCGCGCCGATGACGTCTCCGCCATCCGCGCCGCCCAGATCGCGCTGCTCGGGCCCCTCGCCGGGCTGCGCGTGCTGGACGTGGGCTCGGGCCCCGGCATCTTCGCCCGCGACCTCGCCCTGCAGGGCGCGCGGGTGACCGCGATGGACTCGGCGCCGGCCATGCTCGAGGCGGCCGCGGCCGAGGCCGAGCGCGCCGGCGTCGCGGTCGAGCTGCTCGCGGGCGACGCCTCCGCCCCGCCCGTGCCGGACGGCGCCTACGACGCGGCCGTCGTCGTGCAGGTGATCGAGTACGTGCCCGACGCCGTCGGCTGCCTGGCGGCCGTGGCCCGGGCCGTGCGCCCCGGCGGGCACCTCCTGGTCTGCGACACCGACTGGACGACCGCGTCGTGGGGGATCGCGGACACGGCGCTCGCCGACCGCGTCAAGGCCGGCTGGTGCGCGACGAAGGAGCACCCCGACGCGGGCCGGCGGATCCCGGAGTGGCTGGCCGCGGCCGGCTGCCGCGTCGTGGCCTGGGACCCGCGCCTCCTGGCCGTCTCCGACGCCACGGGCGACACCTTCCACGCCCACACCTGGCCCTCGTACCGCTCGACCCTCGAGCGCACCGGCGCCCTGACGGCGGACGAGCTCGAGCGCTTCGGGGCGCTCTGCGCCGAGGCCACGGCGCGGGGCGCGTTCTCGTTCACGGTGGTGCGCCACGCCTGGCTCGCCCGCGTCGATGGAGGTGCCGCATGATCGTCCGACCCGTCGGCGAGCACGCCGAGATCGTCACCCAGGTCGACCACGCCGTGGTCAGCGGCATCCTCGCCGCGGCCTGGGCCGCGGAGGGGCCCGACGCCCTCGACCCGCGCGAGCCGATCGTGCTCGCGGCGCGGCTGCACGACATCGGGTGGCGCCACTGGGAGGCCGCGCCGCGACTCAACCCCGACACGGGCCGCCCCGCCAACTTCCTCGACGTCCAGATCGACGAGCACCTGCGCCTCTACCGGCTCGGGATCGACGAGGTCGAGGCCCTTGACCCCTACGCGGGGATGCTGGTCTCGATGCACGCGGCCGGGATCTACACCGGCCGCTACGGCTCGCAGCCGGCCCTGAAGCTGACCCGCGCGCCCGAGGTGCAGGCCGTGGTCGACGCCTTCGTGGCCGAGCAGGAGGCCCGCTACGGCGGGGCCAAGGTCGCGCTCGGCGTCACCGACGACGAGCTCTGGCGCGGCTACCTGCTCCTGCAGGTCTTCGACCGGCTCAGCCTCCGGCTCTGCCAGGGCGACCCCGCCGGCCCCGGCCCGATGGAGATCGCGCTGCCCGGCGAGCGCGTCCTGCGCGTGGAGCCCGGCGACGGCGGCGACCGGCTCGACCCGTGGCCCTTCGCCGCCGACGAGTTCCGGGTCGGCGTGCCCACCCGCGTGGTGCCGCTCGCGGGCTACGATGGCGACGACGCGCTCGGGGCCGCCCTGGCCGCAGCCGCGGTCGAGGAGCGGACGGCCGTCCTGCGGCCCGCCTGAGAGGAGGACGCGATGCACTGGAACCCCTTCATCACCTGCGCGATCACCGGCGCCGGCGCCACGCAGGGCATCCACCCGGACCTGCCGATCACGCCGCAGCAGATCGCGGACTCCGCGATCGACGCGGCCAAGGCGGGCGCGGCGATCGTGCACTGCCACGTGCGCGACCCCGAGACCGGCGAGCCGTCGCGGCGCGTCGACCTCTATCGCGAGGTCGTCGACCGGATCCGCGACTCCGGCGTGGACGTGCTGATCAACCTCACGACGGGCATGGGCGGCGACCTCCTGATCGGCCCGAACGGCACGGACACCCCGGCCCCGGGCTCCGACCTCGTCGGGCCCGAGGAGCGGATCGCGCACCTCCACGACACCCTGCCCGACCTGTGCACGCTCGACTGCGGGTCGCTCAACTTCGGCGACGGCAACATGGTCTACGTCGGCACGCCCGACTACCTGCGGATCGGCGCGGAGCGGATCCGGGCGCTCGGGATCAAGCCCGAGCTCGAGTGCTTCGAGCTCGGCCACCTCTGGTTCGTGAACAGGATGGTCGAGGAGGGACTCGTCGACGACCCGCCGTTCGTGCAGGTCTGCCTCGGCATCCCATGGGGCGCGCCAGCCACGCCGCAGACCCTGCTCACCTTCGCCGGGCAGATGCCCCCGAACGCGGTCTGGAGCGCCTTCGCGATCAGCCGCATGGAGATGCCGTACGTGGCGGCCGCGATGCTCGCCGGCGGCAACGTCCGGGTCGGCCTCGAGGACAACCTCTACATCAGCAAGGGCGAGTTCGCGACGAACGCGCAGCTCGTCGAGCGCGCGGTCACGATCGTCGAGTCGCTCGGCGGCACCGTCGCGGGCCCCGACGCCGCGCGCGAGCGGCTCGGCCTCGCGAAGCGCTAGCGCGGCCCGGCACCGGCTCCGTGCGGCCCCGCGCGGATCCCGCGCGCCTGCGGCACGGACGTACGCTATCTTCAGCCCCGAACGTACGCTGTGATCGGGGGCATGGCCGTGGCCAAGAAGCACACATCGCTCTACATCGACGAGGAGCTCCTGGCCGACGCTGAGCGGCTGCTCGAGACGTCGGGTCCGACGGAGACGGTGAACACCGCGCTGCGCGAGGCGGCCAACCTGGTTCGGCGCCGCCGCTTCCTCGCGAGCCCGATGATCGACCTCACCGAGGAGGAGCTGCAGCAGATGCGGCATGAGACCGGCCCGTACGCGAAGGACCAGTGAACGCCCTGATCGACTCCTCGGCCCTGATCTGGGCCGAACGCGGACCCGGCGGCCCGGAGGTGGGGGAACTGCGCCTGCGCATCGCGGCGGGCGAGATCGGCCTCTGCGCGCCCGTCGAGCTGGAGGTCCTGCGCGGCGTGAACACGCCGGCCGCACATGCGGAGCTCGCCGATCTGCAGGTG
>JBEGMS010000150.1:0-8469 GCA_041182985.1 Actinomycetota bacterium | reverse complement strand
GGCCGGGCTCCGGCCGGATCTGATCGGCGATGAGGGCGATTCCGCGCTCGCGCAGCCGCACCAGCGCCTGGTCGAGGCCGTCGCCGCGCTCGACCGCGCGGCGCAGGCGCGGCTCGAGGAGCTGCGCCGCCTGGGCGCGCGCGTCGGCGGCGATCTCCTCGCGCCGCTCGCCCAGCGCGACGGCGCGGTCGCGCAGCCGCTCCACGGCGGCGTCGAGGCGCTGCACGAGCCGCGAGGCGGCCTCCTGCTCCGTGACGAGGGCGCCGAGGGCGGTCTCGGCGGCCTGCCGGCGGGCCACGATGGCCGCGGCCTGCGTGTCGAGCGCGGCCTGCGCCTCCTTGGCCTCGCGCATGTCCGCCTGGCGCGCCTGGCGGTCGCGGCGCGCCTCGGCCGTCGCGCTCAGCACCAGCTCGAGGCGCAGCTCGAGCAGCTCGGCCTCGAGCAGCGCGGCCCGCTCGGCGGCGGAGGCCTGCAGGGCGAGCGGCCGCAGCCGGCCCTGGATCTCGGCCTGCCGGGCGCGGGCCTCGACGAGCTGGCGCTCGACGCGGTTGAGCTTCTGCTGGGCGCGCACGCGGCGGCGCTTGAACTTGCCGAGGCCGGCGACCTCCTCGATCAGCCCGCGCCGCGCCGACGGGCTGGCCAGCAGCACCTGGTCGACCTGGTTCTGGCCGATGATCGCGTGGCTGTCGCGGCCCAGGCCGACGTCGGCCAGCACCTCGTGCACGTCGAGCCGGCGGACGGGCAGGCGGTTGAGCAGGTAGGCGCTCTCGCCGTCGCGGCTGAGGCGGCGCATGATCGACAGCTCGGGCCGGCCGCCCGGGGCGACGCCGCCCTCGTCCTCGAGCACGAGCTCGACCTCGGCGAGGCCGGCCGCGGCCCGCCCCTCCGAGCCGGAGAAGAGCACGTCGAGGCCGCTCGCCACGCGCACCTCGCTCGGCGCCTGCGACGCCATCGCCCAGCGCAGCGACTCCGCGATGTTCGACTTGCCGGAGCCGTTCGGCCCCACGATCACGCCGACGCCGCGGTCGAAGACCAGCTCGGTCTCGTCGGCGAAGCTCTTGAAGCCCTTGATCCGAATCCGGGTCAGCCGCACGCGGCGCCCCCGTCCTCGAGCGCGCGCAGGGCGCGCCGCGCGGCGGCCTGCTCGGCCGCACGCCGGGACCCGCCCTCGCCGACGGCGACCTCGCGGCCGTCGAGGAGCACGCGGACGCGGAAGTGCCGCGCGTGCGCTGGTCCCGTTTCCTCCACGGGTTCGTACGCTACACGGCGACCCTGACGCTGCCCGGCCTCCTGCAGCGCGGTCTTCGGGTCGACGCGCGGGTCGACGGCGTGCGGGACCAGCGGCGCGAACGCCGCGACGGCCGCATCCCGCGCGGCCTCCCAGCCGCGCGCGAGGAAGATCGCGCCGAGCGCCGACTCCGTCAGGTCGCCGAGCACGCCGCGGCTGGTCATCAGGGTGCGCGCGGAGCGCTCGTGCGGCGTCCCCTCCATCAGCGCGGCCATGCGCTCGCCGAGCCCCTCGGCGCGCGCCACGACCGCGCAGAAGCGGCCGGAGCGCAGCTGGTTCTTCACGCGCGAGATCTCGCCCTCGGGCGCCTCCGGCATCACGGCCATGAGGTGCGCGCCGAGCGCGAGATCGAGCACGGCGTCGCCGAGCAGCTCGTCGCGGTCGTACGAGTCGCCCGGGGTCGGGGCCCAGCTGGAGTGCGTCAGGGCGCGCCGGCGGACGGCGGGCTCGAGCCCGTCGAGCAGCGCGGCGATCGGCCCCGACGGGCTAGTCAGCGCGGGTGACGATGAAGTCGACGGCCTCGCCGACGGTGCCGATCGACTGGGCCTCCTCGTCGGAGATCTTCACGCCGAAGTTCTCCTCGAGGTCCATGATCAGCTCGACCAGGTCGAGCGAGTCGGCCTGCAGGTCGTCGCGCATGTGCGCGCCCTCGGTGATCGCGTCCGGATCGACGTCCAGGCGCTCGACCAGGATCTCCTGCACCTTCGCCAGTACCTCAGCTCGCTCTGCCACTGTCATTCCCCCTCGGTCGGTGTCCCGTGGACGCGCTGACAGTAGCAGGCGGCTCCGGCCGCTTCACGCCCCCAGCGCGCCGAAGCGCGCCGCGATGCGCCCGGGCAGGTCCGCGCGCACGCCCTCGGCCGCGTAGCGGCAGGCCCGGGCGATCCCGTGCGGGCGCGCCGCCCCGTGGGCGATCACGGCCACGCCGCGGCAGCCGAGCAGGTGGGCGCCCCCGTAGGTGTCGGGGTCGAGGTCGTCGCGGACCCGCCGCAGCGCGGGCCGCAGGAGCAGCCCCCCGAGCGCGGCCCGGGGACCGGTGGCCTGGGCGCGCACGCGCCGGAACGCCTCGCGCGCCGTGCCCTCGCAGGCCTTCAGGAGCACGTTGCCGGCGAAGCCGTCCGCCACGATCACGTCGACGGCGGAGGTGAGGGCGTCGCGGCCCTCGACGCTGCCCCGGTAGCGCAGCGCCGGGTCCGCCGCGATCAGGGCGTGCGCCTCCTTCATCCGCTGGTCGCCCTTGCCGGGCTCCTCGCCGATCGCGAGCAGCCCGCAGGTGGCCTCGCGCACCCCGAGGACGTCCTCCGCGAAGGCGCAGCCGAGATGGGCGAACTCGTGCAGCTGGCGCGCCGACGTGTCGAGGTTGGCGCCCGCGTCGACCAGCACCGTGGGGCCCGTCGCCCCCGGCAGGACGGCGGCGAGGGCGGGCCGCGAGACGCCCGTCTGGCGCCCCACGAGCAGGACGGCGGCGGCCAGCGAGGCGCCGGAGTGGCCGGCCGAGACGAGCGCATCCGCCTCGCCCTCGCGCACGAGCCGGGCGGCGACCATGATCGAGCAGTCCGGATCGGCGCGCACGGCCTCGACGGGGTCCGCCTCCTGCGCCACGAGCCCCCCGGACGGGACGACGCGCACGCGCGGCGCGCCGGCCACGGCGTCGCCGATCAGCGCGGGATCGCCGACGAGCAGCACCTCCAGCGCCGCATCGGCGGCCACGGCGTCGAGCACGCCCTGCACGACCGAGGCCGGTGCATCGTCCCCGCCCAGCGCGTCGACCGCGATCCGGGCCGGCATCGGGCTAGCCCAGCGCGGGGCCCGTCGTCGCGTAGCGACGGCCGCGGTACGTCCCGCAGCTCGGGCAGACGCGGTGCGGCAGCTTCGGCGCCGAGCAGACGCCGCAGGTCGCGACCACGGGGCTCGCGATCTTGTGCTGGGCGCGGCGCTTGTCGCGCCGGGCCTTCGAGGTCTTTCGCTTGGGCACCGCCATTGCGCCGCGCAGCGTAGCGGACGCGCGGGCGGCGTGCGCCTGTCAGGCGGGGCCGTCGTCCAGGAGCTCGCGCAGGGGCCCCCAGCGGTCGTCGCCGACCGGCGGCGGGCAGTCGCAGGGCCCCGCGTTGAGGTCCGCCCCGCAGGATGGGCAGAGCCCCTTGCAGTCCTCGCGGCAGAGGATCTTGTGCGGCATCGCGAGCACGACCGCGTCCGCCGCCCAGGTCGCCACGTCGAGTTCGTCGCCCTGGAGGTACTCGCAGACCTCCTCGGACTCCGCCCCCGCCTCCGGCGCGTCCGCTTGATACTCGCGCGCGTCGATCGCGACGGGGATGCGCGCCTCCTCGAGGCAGCGATGGCAGGGCCCGTCGATCGTGGTGGCGAGGCGCAGGCGCAGGAGCAGCCCGGACCCGAGCCGCGTGAGGTCGACGCGCGCGATCACGGGCGCGGCGGGGCCCGCGTACTCGACGCCGCCGATCGCCACCTGCGGCAGCACGACCGGCACCTCGACCGAGCGCTCCTCGCCCGGCTCGAGCCGGAGCTGCGCGATGTCGATCACGGGCGGGGCCGCGCGGCCGCTAGGAGGTGATCTCGGTGAACTGCGCGGAGCCGCCCTCGGTGCGGTCCGGCGACGCGCTGGCCAGCTGGCCGCGGCCGCGCTGCACGGCGCCGAGGAACTTGCCGAGGTTCGTCTCCAGCGTGCCGAGGATCTCGTCGGCGTAGTCCTCCGCGCCGAGCCGGATCTCGCGCTCGCGGGCGCGCGCGTTCTCGAGGATCTCCTGCGCCTGGCGCTCGGCGAGGCGCACGACCTCCTGCTGCGACGCCTCGCGCTGGGCGATCTCGCGGGCCTCGACGACGATGCGCTCGGCCTCGCGCTTGGCCTCCCCGAGCATCTCCTGGCGCTCCTTGACGATCCAGCGCGCCTGCTTGATCTCGTCGGGGATCGTCGCGCGCATCTGGTCGAGGATCTCCCAGATCTCCTCGCGGTCGATGCGCACCTGGTCGGTCAGGGGCACGGCCTTGGCGTTGTGCACCAGCTCGTCGAGCTTGTCGATCAGTACGAGGACATCCATGTGATCTCCCTCACAGGGTACGCGATTGGGGATTCTCCACGAACCATCGGACGACGCAGGGTGGCACGAGGCCGCCGATGTCGCCGCCGAACGCCGCGATCTCGCGGATCCCGCTCGACGACACGAAGGAATAGGGGTTGGAGGACGCCAGGTAGACCGTCTCGATGTCGGGCGCCAGGTGCTTGTTGAGGTGCTGCATCTGGAACTCCCACTCGAAGTCCGAGACGGCGCGCAGCCCCTTGACCAGGGCGCAGGCGCCGCGCCGGCGGGCGAAGTCGACGACGAGGTCCGCGAAGGGCTCGACGCTGACGTTCGGGACGTCGGCGAGCGACTCCCCGAGCAGCGCCACCCGGTCGTCGACCGGGATCAGCGGCTCCTTGTGCTTCGGCCGGCGCACGACGCCGACCACGACCTCGTCGAACATCGCGGCGGCGCGCCGGATGACGTCGACGTGGCCGAGCGTGACGGGGTCGTAGGACCCCGGGCAGATGGCGATCCGCTGGCTCATGCGCGGGCAAGGATGGCGAGGCCGGCGGCCCCGACGCGCCGATTGTAGGCGGCCTCGAGGCCGGGCATCGCCGCCTCCGTCCCGACGGGCGACTCCACGACCACGCGGCCGCCCTCGGCGAGCACCCGCGGCACGTCCGCGGCGAGGCGCGGCCAGAGCCGTTCGACGTCCGCGTAGGGCGGGTCGAGCAGCACCAGGTCGAACCGCTCCCCCGCCTCCGCGAGCTCCCGCAGGACCGTCGTCGCGTTGCCGCGGCGCACCGTCGCGGCCGCGTCCTCCCCGAGCGCGGCCACGTTGGCGCGCACCGCCTCCAGCGCCGAGCGGTCGCGCTCCACGAACAGGCAGTGGGCGGCGCCCCGGGACAGCGCCTCGAGCCCGAGCGCGCCCGAGCCGGCGAAGAGGTCGAGGACGCGGGCGTCCGCGACGTCGCCGAGCGAGGCGAACACGGCCTCGCGGGCGCGGTCGGAGGTGGGCCGCACGTCGCGACCCGCCGGCGCGACCAGCCGCCGCGAGCGGTGCCGGCCCGCCACGATCCGCATCAGGCCCGCCTGAGCGCCGCGATCAGCTCGCCGAAGCGCTCCTCGGCGGCCGCGCGCACGACGTCGTCGGGCCCCTCGCGCACGAGGTGGGCGGCGTCCTCGCGCGCGCGCTCGAGCAGGCGGCGGTCCGTGTCGAGGCGCGCGTGGCGCAGGTCGCTGGCCCCGCTCTGGGCGAGGCCCAGCAGGCGCCCCTCGCCGCGCATCGCGAGGTCGATCTCGGCCAGCTCGAAGCCGCTGCGGTGGCGCACGAGGGCGTCGAGGCGCTGCTCACCCTCCGGCGTCGGCTCGGCCGAGGCGTAGAGCAGGCAGTAGGACTGCTCCGCCCCGCGCCCGACCCGGCCGCGCAGCTGGTGCAGCTGCGCGAGGCCGAAGCGGTCGGCGTCCTCGATCACCATCACGGTCGCGTTGGGCACGTCGACGCCCACCTCGATCACGGTGGTGGCGACGAGCACATCGATGTCCCCCGCCGCGAAGGCCGCCATCACGCGCTGGCGCTCGGCGGCCGGCTGCTGGCCGTGGGCGCAGGCCACGCGCACCGCGGCCAGCGGGCCCGCGGCGAGCCGCGCCGCCTCCTCCTCCGCGGCGCGGGCCTCGACCTCGGCGCTCTCCTCGACCAGCGGGCAGACCACGTAGGCCTGCCGCCCCGCCCGCACCTGCTCGACGATCCAGGCGTAGCCGTCGGCGCGCTTGGCCTCCGGCACCACGCTCGTCCGGACCGGCTGGCGGCCGGGCGGCAGCTCGTCGATCACGGTCAGGTCGAGGTCGCCGAACGCGGTCAGGGCCAGCGAGCGCGGGATCGGCGTCGCCGTCATGTGCAGGACGTGCGGCGCCGGGCCCTCCCCCGCGGCCAGCCGCGCCCGCTGCGCGACCCCGAAGCGGTGCTGCTCGTCGACGACGAGCACCTCGAGCCGCGGGAACGCGGTGTGGAGCAGCGCGTGCGTCCCGATCGCCACGAGCGGCTCGCCGGCCTCGATGCGGGCGCGCCGCACGCGCCGCTCGCGCTCGGGCACGTCGCCCGACAGGTACGCGACCTCGATCCCGAGCGGCTCGAGCAGCCGCTCGGCGCCGCGCAGGTGCTGCAGGGCGAGCACCTCGGTCGGCGCCATCAGGGCGGCCTGCCCGCCGTGCTCGACGGCGCGCACGAGCGCGGCGAAGGCGACGACGGTCTTGCCCGACCCGACGTCGCCCTCGAGCAGCCGCTGCATCGGGCGGTCCGCGTCGAGGTCGCGGTCGATCGCGTCGAGCGCGCGCTGCTGCGCACCCGTCAGCGCGAACGGCAGCCCCGTCCGGAAGCGCTCCGACAGCGCCCCCGGCGGGCCGAGCGGCGCGGCGCCGCCCGTCGCGTCGACGCGGTCGCGGTGCAGGAGCAGCGCCAGCTGCAGCAGCAGGAGCTCCTCGTAGGCCAGCCGCCGGCGCGCCGTGCGCTGCTCGCCCCGCCGGCGCGGGCGGTGCCCGGCCGTGATCGCGTCCCGGCGCAGGGGCAGGCGGTGGCGCACGCGCAGGTCGACGGGCAGGGGGTCGGGGATGCGGTCGCCGACGTCGCGCAGGGCGTCGTCGACGAGGCCGCGCAGGACGGCCGTCGAGACGCGCGCGGAGGCGTGGTAGACGGGCACGAGCCCGCCCGCGGCGGCCGGCTCGGCGTCGGCGGGCCCCTCGAGCAGCTCGTGCGACCGCACCGCGAGGTCGGCGCCGCGCGCGTCGCGCTTGAGCGTGCCCCGCGCGACGAGCCGGGCGCCCGGCTCGAGGGTGCGCGCGAGCTGGCGCTGGTTGAACCAGGTCAGGGTGATCGAGCCGGTCTCGTCGGAGAGGGTCGTCTGCAGGATCCGGAGGCCGCGCCGGCGCGTCGGGCGCTCGCGGATCGCCCCCACGCGCCCGATCACGGTCACGTCGGCCTCGCCGCCGAGGATCGCCTCCGCGATCGGCCGCACCTGCCGCAGGTCCTCGAAGCGGAAGGGCAGCGCCTCGAGCAGGTCCGAGCGCGTGTGCAGGCCCATCGCGTGGAGCCCCTCGAGCCGGCGCTTGGGGCCTCCCAGCGGCGCGCCGAGGAGCGCGGGATCGGGCCAGGTGCGGGGCCGCGGCGGCACGGCGAGGGCGTCGACTCCGGGGAAGGGCGCGGGCACGCCCGGATTCTCGCGCACGGCCCTCCGGTCCGGGGTGTGCGAGAGTCCCGCCATGCCCCGCGCGATCGCCGTCGACTGGTCCGGCGCGAAGACCGGCGCCGCCCGCCGGATCTGGATCGCGGAGGCCGTCGACGGCCGGCTCGAGACGCTGGAGGGCGGCCGCGACCGCGACGCCGTGGTCGACTGGCTGTGCGCGCGCCGCCTTGCGGTGCCGCGCGCCGTGGTCGGCATCGACTTCTCCTTCTCCTACCCGGCCTGGTTCCTCGACGCCCGCGGCTGGCGCCAGCCGATGCAGATCTGGCGGGGCGTCGCCGAGCACGGCGAGGGCTGGCTGGCCGACTGCCCCGCGCCCTTCTGGGGCCGCCCCGGCACCCGCCGGGGGCCCGAGCCGCAGCTGCGCGCCTGCGAGGAGGGCTGGAGCGTGCGCGGGATCGTCCCCAAGAGCGTCTTCCAGATCGGCGGCGCCGGCGCGGTCGGCACGGGAACCGTGCGCGGCATCCCGCACCTGCCACGGCTGGCCGCGGCGGGCTGGGCGATCTGGCCGTACGAGCCGGCCGGGCGCCACACGGTCTGCGAGATCTGGCCGCGCCTCCTGACCGGGCCCGTCGCCAAGTCGCGGGCCGCCGACCGCCGCGCCTGGCTGCGCCGCCACGCCGACCTCGGGCGCCGGCTGCTCGACCGCGCGGCGTCGAGCGAGGACGCCTTCGACGCCGCCGCGAGCGCCCTGCGCCTGTCGGCCGCCCGCGACCTCGCCCGCGCCCTGCGCACGCCCCCGCCCGGCGATCCGCGCGAGGGCGCGATGCTGGTGCCGCCGAGCCTCGTCGGCGGGTAGGTTTCCCGGCATGGACATCGGCGAGGAGGAGGAGCGGATCGTCATCGAGCCGGCGACGCCGCCGGTGCCCGCTCGCGAGCCCGAGCCGGCCGAGGAGCCCGTCCCCGCGTGACGGACGGCGCCTTCGTC
>JBEGMS010000149.1:0-4766 GCA_041182985.1 Actinomycetota bacterium | reverse complement strand
GGACGTCGGGCTCGTGCTCGAGGAGGCCGCGCGGATGGACGCGGAGCTCCCCGTCACCGAGGTCGTGGCGCGCCTGCTCGACGAGAACGACGCGCGCGGGCACGCCGACGACGACTGGTGCTCCCTGATGGAGCGCCAGCGGGCCCCGCGGGCCTAGGCCGCGCACCACCCCCCGTCCGCCGTCAGGAGGGCTCCGTTGACGTCGGAGGCCTCGTCGCAGGCCAGCCAGGAGATCGCCGCGGCGATCTGGTCGGGCTGCGCGGCCCCCGGGGGCATCGAGGCGAGCGCGACCTTCGCGCGCTCCATCGCCCACGGCACCTCCGGGGTCGCGGTGCGGCCGATGTTGGTCTCCACCGCCCCCGGCAGGACCGCGTTCGAGCGGATGCCGTCCGGGCCGTAGTAGAAGGCGACGCTGCGCACGAGGCCGATCAGCGCGTGCTTGGAGGTCGCGTACGCGGTACCCGCGATGCCCGCGTGCAGCGAGGCCTCGGAGGCCACGGTCACGATCGCCCCGCCGTCGTTGTGCTGCATCAGCGGCAGCACCGCCCGCGACAGCCGCATCGCGCCCGTGAGGTTGACGTCCATGACGCGGTCCCAGGTGTCGTCGTCGAGCTCGCCGAGGGGGATGTAGTGGTCCATGATCCCCGCCACGTTCGCGAGCACGTCCACGCGCGGCCCCGCCGCCTGCATGAGGCGATCGACGTCGGCCTGGTCGGTGATGTCGGCGACGTGCAGCTCAGCCGTCTCGCCGAGCTCGTCGAGCACGCGGCGCGTGCTGTCGAGGGCGACCTCGTCGATGTCGCACCCGACCACCTGCGCACCCTCCCGGGCGAGGCGGATGGCCGTGGCGCGGCCGATGCCGCTGCCGGCCCCGGTCACGAGCGCCACGTGCCCCTGATGCCGATGCGAATCCATGTGCGGGCCTTTCGTCGCGGATCCGCTCACCGTAGGTGCAGCGGTGAGCCGCCCCCTGCGGGTCTACCCGGGCCCGACAACGGGAAAGGCCCCGCAGGTCGTGCGGGGCCTTTCGAGGTAGCGGGGGCAGGATTCGAACCTGCGACCTTCGGGTTATGAGCCCGACGAGCTACCAGACTGCTCCACCCCGCGTCGCGAGGCGCAGTCTAGCGCAAGGTCGGCAGCCGGTGCAGGGGGACCGGCAACCCGCCGCGTACCCTTCCCGCATGCGGGCGGCGGTCATCGACATGGGCACGAACTCGACACGCCTGCTCCTGGCCGACGTCGCGGACGGCCAGCTGGCCGAGGTCGAGCGCCATCTGGAGATCACGCGCCTCGGCGCCCACGTGGACCGCGACGCGCGCCTGTCCGAGCAGGCGATGGGCCGCACGCGCCGCGTCGTCGGCGAGTACGTGGAGCGCGCCCGGCAGATGGGCGCCGATGTGATCTTCGCCTCGGCGACCAGCGCGGTCCGAGACAGCCGCAACGGCGAGACCTTCATGTCCTCGTTGGCCCGCGAGTACGGGATCGCGGCGCGCACCCTGACCGGCGAGGAGGAGGCGCGCGCCACGTTCCGCGGGGTCGCCTCCACGATGGACGCGGACGGGCCGATGGCCGTCGTCGACGTCGGCGGGGGCTCGACCGAGATCGTGGTCGGCGAGGGCACCCAGGTGCACGGCGCGGTCAGCCTGCAGGCCGGCTGCGTGCGCATCACCGAGCGCTGGCTCGCCGAGGACGCCGTCTCCCCCGACCAGCTGACGCAGGCCCGAGAGGAGGTCGACGGCCTGCTCGACCGCCACCTCCTCCCCGACCTCGTCGCCCGCGCCGAGGGCCTCGACGCGATCGCCGTGGCCGGCACCGCGACCACCCTCGCCGCGCTCGAGCTGGGCCTGCCGGGCTACGACGCCGAGCGCATCCACGGCACCCGGGTCAGCCGCGACGCCATCGCCGTCTGGATCGCCAAGCTCGCCCCGCTCACCGCCGAGGCCCGCCGCCAGCGGCACCCGGCGATCGAGCCCGGCCGGGCCGGCCTGATCGTCGGCGGCTCGATCGTCCTGCTCGCGGCCCTCGACGCGCTCGACGCCCCGGGCTTCGTCGCCTCCGAGCGCGACATCCTCCACGGGCTGGCGCTCGGGATGGGCGCCTAGGAGGCCGTCTCCGCGTCGAGCGCCCGGCGCACCTCGATCAGGTGGTCGTTGACGATCGACAGCTCCGTGGCCTCCGCGAGCAGCTCGGGGGAGCGCAGGATCGCCTCCTCGACGCGGGCATGCATCTCCTCCGGCAGGGAGCCGGCGCAGTAGGCGGGAAGCAGATCGCGGATCTCGTCGAGCATGGCCGGGCGTTTCCGAGGACAGGAGGTACATCGCACGCGCCGGGCCGGCAGCCCACCGTCCTCTATCCTCGGCGGTGCCCGGATGGCGGAATTGGTCAGACGCGGCCGGCTTAAACCCGGCTGCCGCAAGGCGTGCGGGTTCGAGTCCCGCTCCGGGCATCGGCCGCGGCGCGGCTAGGCGGCGCGCTGGCCCTGCAGGAAGTCGCGCACGGAGCCGACGTCGCGCACGACCTCGATCGGCGGCAGGGCGCCCCGCAGGTAGCCGCCGTAGCCCTTCTCGACGAGGCGGGCGTCGAGAACCGCGACCACGCCGCGGTCGGTCTCGGAGCGCAGGAGGCGCCCGAAGCCCTGTTTGAGGAGGAGCGCGGCGTGCGGCAGCTGCACGTCGCGGAAGCCGCTGCCCCCGTCGCGCTCGGCCCGCTCCGAGCGGGCCGCCACGAGCGGGTCGTCGGGGACGGCGAAGGGCAGGCTCTCGAGGATCACGAGCTCGAGCGCGCGGCCGGGGATGTCGACGCCCTGCCAGAACGTCATCGAGGCGAACAGCACGGAGCGCTCGTCGTCGCGGAAGCGCTCCAGCAGCACGTCGCGGGCCGCCTCGCCCTGGCAGAGCACCGGCACGCCGAGGCGGTCCGCGAGCAGCTCGTGCACCCGGCGCAGCCGCTGCAGCGACGGGAACAGCACCAGCGCCCGCCCGTCGGAGGCGGCGATCAGCTCGCCGATCCGGTCGGCGACGAGGTGCGGGTCGGCGCGGCCGCCGCCGACGATGTCGTCGGGCACGTAGAGGCGGGCGTTGGCCTCGACGTCGAAGGGCGACGCCTCCACGTGGGTCTCCGCCTGCTCCAGCCCGAGCCGGCGGCAGGTGGCCCCGAGCCCGTCCGCGTCGGCGAGGGTGGCGCTGACGAGGACCGCGGCGTGCAGGCGGTCCCAGAGGTGCTCGCGCAGCAGCGCCCCGACGGCGGTCGGGGCGGCCCGGAGCTCGACGCCGCCGCGCCCGTCGCGCTCGGACCAGACGACGGTCTCGTCGTGGTCGGGGGCGAGGATCGCCTCGAGCGCGAGCGCGAGCCGCTCGGCCTGGCGGGCGAGGGCCTCGGTCTCGTCGGAGAGGTCGCGGATCCGCTCGGCGATCCGGCCGAGCGCATCCCGCATCGCGTCGGCCGCATCACGGGGCAACAGGCGCAGGGCCGGCTCGTCGAGCCGCACGCGGCGGCCCTCCGGCAGCGCCCCGAACAGCCGCTCCCCGTGCACCTGCAGCAGCGCGAGCTCCGCGGACGGGGCCAGCTTCACCGCGGCGGCGCAGGCGTCCTCGACGTCGCGGGCGAAGCGCGCGAGCTGCGGCCCCGAGACGCGGGCGCCCAGCGCCTCGACGGCCGCCGCCTCGAAGGCGTGCGCCTCGTCCACGATCAGGACGTCGTGCTCGGGCAGGATCACCGGCTCGCCCCCGCGCTGCGCGCGCAGCGCGAGGTCGGCGAGGTAGAGCGCGTGGTTGACGAGCACGATCTGGCAGCCGGCGGCACGCTCCCGCGCGGCCTCGGCGTAGCAGCCGTCGCGCTCGGGGCAGCGGGCGCCGCGGCAGCGGTCGGGGCCGACCGCGAGCTCCCGCCAGACCGCCTCGTGCGGCACGAACGGCAGCTCGTCGCGGTCGCCGTCGCGGGTGCGCACGAGCCACTCGGCGATCCGCGCGAGCTCGGCCTGCCCGGCCTCGGGCACGCGCTGGTCGGCGAAGGCCCGCTGCACCCGGCAGACGTAGTTGGCACGGCCCTTGACCACGGCGGCGGTCAGGGGCTCGCCGGTCGCGATGCGGGCGAGCGGCAGGTCCTCGCGCAGGAGCTGGCCCTGCAGCGCCTTCGTCGCCGTGGTCACGACGACGCGCTGGCCGCAGCTCGCGGCGGGCACGAGGTAGGCGAGGCTCTTGCCGATGCCGGTCGCCGCCTCCGCCACGAGCGCCCCGCCCCGCTCGAGCCGCTCGCCGATCAGGCTCGCGAGCCGCTCCTGCCCCGCGCGCGGCCGGAAGCCCGGAAGCGCATCGCGCAGCGGCGAGGAGCCACCGAGCTCTCGGGCGTAGCGGGAGGCCATGGGCGGTCACCCAGCCTACAGCGGCCCCCGGAGGGTGGCGGGCCGCGGCGCTAGGGTCCGCGGCATGGGCTGGACCCCGATCGCGCTGGCCCTCGTGCGGGGCCCCGAGGGCTGCGTCTGGATCGAGCGCGGCCGGCCGCCCTCCGTGGGCCGCTGGGCGCTGCCCGGCGGGCGCATCGAGGCCGGCGAGGACCCCGTCGCGGCGGCCCGCCGCGAGCTCGCCGAGGAGACCGGCCTCGTCGCCGGAGACGGCCTGCACCTGGCCGTGCTCGAGGAGGCCTTCGAGGACGCGACGGGCGCCCACCTCTACGACGTCACCGTGCACATCGCCCTGTTCGCGGACCCGGGCGGCGCACCCGCGGCCGGCGACGGCGTGACCGACGCGCGCCGCTGCACCCAGCCGCCC
>JBEGMS010000148.1:0-5629 GCA_041182985.1 Actinomycetota bacterium | reverse complement strand
GGGCTCGGGCGCGCCACGGCCGAGCTCCTCGTCGAGCGCGGCTGGCAGGTCGTGGGCGTCGACATCGATGCGGCCGCCCTCGACGCGTCCGCCGAGGCGGTCGGCTTCACGGCCGTCGCAGGGTCGATCGCCGACTGGTCGACCCACGAGCGGGCGGCGGACGCCGCCGAGGCCCTCGCCCCGCTGACGGGCTGGGTCAACAACGCGGCGATCGACCTGCAGGGCGCCGCCCACCAGGTCGACGAGCGCCACCTCGACGACGGGCTGGCCGTCCTCCTGCGCGGGCCGATGGCCGGCATCGCGGTCGCGACGCGGCGGATGGTCGCGGGCGGCGGGGGCAGCATCGTCACCGTGTCCTCGATCCAGGCCGTCGCCACCTTCCCCGGCTACTACGTCTACGGCGCGGCGAAGGCCGCGCTGCTCCAGGCCACGCGCAGCGTCGCCGTCGACTACGGCCCCCACGGCATCCGCTGCAACGCGGTGCTCCCGGGCACGATCGACACCCCGATGCTCGACGAGGTCCTCCCCGCGGGGATGACGCGTGCGGAGGCCGTGGCGAAGGAGGGCGAGATCTCGCCGATGGGCCGCGTCGCGGAGGCCGGCGAGGTCGCGGCGGTGATCGCCTTCCTCCTGTCGGACGAGGCCTCCTACATCAGCGGCGCGGGCATCGCCGTGGACGGCGCCACCACCGCGCGCTGCTACCCCTACGGCGAGATCGACCTCTAGGCCGCGGGCGCGGGCCCGCTGCTCTCGCGCACGACGAGCTCGGCGGGGAAGACCGGAGCCTCGGGCACCGCGCCGCCGTCGAGGTGCTGCTGGCCGCCGACGGCGCGGCGGCCCATCGCCGCGGCGGGGATGCGGACGGTGGTCAGGCTCGGCCGCACCCACGACGAGAAGTCGAAGTCGTTGAAGCCGACCACGGACACGTCGTCGGGCACGCCGAGCCCCTGCTCCTGGAGCTGCTGGACGACGCCGAGGGCGATCATGTCGTTGGCGGCGATCACCGCGGTCGGGGCGGGTCCGCCGCCGGCGAGCTCGCCCGCGACGGCCTCGCGGGCCGAGCGCACGGTGTAGTCCTCGCAGACCCACTCGACGAGGTCGACCCCGGCCGCCTGCGCGGCCTCGCGGACGCCGGCGAAGCGGCGCTCGGGGCCCGGCCACAGCTCGCGGCCGCAGAGCCAGGCGATCCGGCGATGGCCGTGCCCGACGAGGTGCGCGACGGCCGCTGCCGCGCCGACCTCGTCCTGGGCCGTGATCGAGGAGACGCCGGGCACGCTCGCGGCCTGCTGGAGCAGGACGATCGGCAGGCCGATCGCGGCCAGCTCGCACATCTCCGCCGCGGCGGCGCTGGCGTCGCCCAGGCTCAGCGCGAGGCCGTCGGCGCGGCCCTCGCGGGCGATCAGGATCGCCCGCTCGAGCGTCTCGTCGGGGCGGGTCAGCGTCACCATCAGGTTGTTGCCCGCCGCGTGGGCCGCCGCGGTCGCGCCGTTGAGGAACTCCATGTGGAAGTACTCGTGCAGGCCGAGCGCGTTGGGGTCCTCGAGGACGAGGGCGACCGTGTCGGCCCGGCGCGAGCGCAGCGCCCGCGCCGCGGCGTTGGGCCGGTAGTCGAGCTCGCGGATCGCGAGCTCGATCCGCTCCCGCGGCCCCGACCGGGTGGCGTGGCGTCCGCTCAGGTAGTTGGAGACCGTCTGCGGCGAGACCTCGGCGCGGTCGGCGACGTCACGGAGGGTCGGACGGCTCGACTGGCGATTCGCGGCCACGGAACGATCCTACCGGCGGTGGGCGGGGTGCGGCTCAGCCGCGTGCGTGCGCGGCGGCGTCACGCAGCCCCTGCAGGTAGCCGGCGGCGTGGATCCGGCCCAGCCAGGCGTAGGCGGGGTCGTCGTTCGACTCGCCGTGCAGGGTCGGCACGTGGTCGGGGCGGATCGGCCCGTCGAAGCCGATGTCGATCCACGCCTGCATCGCGGCGACCTTGTCGGTTTTGCCCTGGTCGTGGAAGGTCTCGACGAAGTCCATCGCGGTGCCCTCGACGTCGCGGAAGTGCGCGAACGCGATCCGGCCCTTCGACCCGAAGTGGCGGATCGCGCCGGCGATGTCGTCGTGGAAGAGCGCGAAGTTGCCCTGGCAGAGGCAGATCGCGTTGGCCTCGCTCTCGATGTAGTCCATCGCGCGGTCGTAGTTGGCGATGCTGTTGAAGATGCGGTGGACGCCGCGCACCTCGCCGATCGGCGGATCGTCGGGGTGCAGCGCGAGGCGCACGCCGGCCTGCTCGGCGACGGGCACCGCGCGGTCCATGAACCACTCCCACGCGGCCCACATCTGCTCGGCGGAGACCGCGCCCGCCCAGGTCGGCTCGTCGGCCATGTCGGCGTGGCGGAAGGCAGTCACCCAGGCGCCGGCGCGGCTCGCCCGATCGATCTCGGTGCGCACCCAGTTGATCGCGCCCATCCAGTTGTAACAGAGCATCGGGATCTCGAGCCTGCCCATGTTGCGGATCAGCTCGAGCACCCACTCGAGCTCCTGGTCGCGGCCGTCGAGGCCCATCCGGATGTGGTCCATCGGCGGGTAGTCCTCGATCCCGAGCAGCTCCAGGCCGTGGCGCTCGTAGCGGCGCTTCATGTCGTGCAGGACGGGGTACGACCAGGGCGTGTCGCCCGAGTTGTTCCACTCGCCGTCGAAGCGGCGGTCGAGCTTGGAGATCGCGCCCTCCACGCCGACCTGCTGCAGGATCGTCCAGTAGGGGTTGTACCAGGGGTCGAAGTACTCGGTCAGCCGGAACATGGCCAGTGGCTCCTCGCGTTCTTGGATCGATCCAACTTCGTGACTATATCCCTGCCCGGGGCCGCTGCGCAACGCCCGCGGGTCAGCTCCGAAGCGCCGCGCCGATCGCCGCCACCCCGTCCGGGCCGACCCCGCAGCAGCCGCCGATCAGGGTCGCGCCGCCGTCGCGCCAGGCGCGCACCGCCTCGTCGGGGAAGCGGCCGGTCCCGCCCGTCGCCCACGCCCGCGCCGGGCCGTCCCAGACGCGGCCGTCGTTCGGATAGACGACGACGGCGAGGTCCGGCGCCGCCGTGCGGCAGCGGCCGATCACCTCGAGCACGTGTTCGGGCGCCGTGCAGTTGCAGCCCACGGCGCGCACGCCCGGTGCCCCGGCGACGCGCGCCACGGCCTCCTCGACCGGCGTGCCGTCGGCGATCCGCGATCCGTCCCGGCACTGGAAGGACACCCAGGCATCGGGCCCGTCGAAGCCCTCCTGCAGGTCGGCGATCGCCTCGGCCTCGAGCACGTTCGGGATCGTCTCCCAGGCGAGCAGGTCCGGACCGGGGCCGAGCAGGGCCGCGACCCGCTCGTGGTGGAAGCGGGCGATCTCCTCGCGGCCCGCGCCGCCGTACTCGCCGGTGTACTCCTGCCCCTCGGCGAGCATGGCGCCGTACGGGCCGAGCGACGCGGCGACCAGCGCCTCGGGGGCGTCGGGCGCCTCGCGCCGGAAGGCGTCGCGGGCGGCCTGCGCGAGCGTGACGCTCGTGGCGAGCAGGCGGTCGGCGGCGGCCGGGACGACGCCGACGGGCGCGAACGACTCGCGGCTCGCCTGGTACGAGGCCGTGATCACGACGCGGGCCCCGGCGCGCAGGTAGGCGAGGTGGACGGCCTCGACCATCGCCGGGCCGTCGCGCAGGAGGCGCGCCGACCAGAGGTCGTCGGAGAGGTCCTCCCCGAGCGCCTCGAGCTCGGTGGCGAAGCCGCCGTCGATCGGGGCGGGGCCGGCGGCGATCAGGGTATCGAGTGCGCTCGGCATGCAGCGATCCTAGCCGCTGGGGGCGTGCGGCGGCCGATGCGGCCCGCGCCGTAGAATCCCCCCAGCCGATGGCGATCATCCCCACCCACGTGGACCGCTTGGACGCCGCGTTCGCCGAGCGGGCCGAGGCGATGGGCGCGCTCGTCGCCGAGCTGGCCGAGCGCCGCGCCCGGATCGCGGTCGGCGGCTCCGAGGCGGCGCGCGATCGGCACCGCGGGCGCGGCAAGCTCCTGGCCCGCGAGCGCGTCGACCGGCTCGTCGATCCGGACGGCGCCTTCCTGGAGCTCGGCGCGCTCGCCGCCTGGGGCCTCTACGACGACGCCGTGCCGGCCGCCGGGATCGTCACCGGCATCGGGTCGGTGCAGGGCCGCCCCTGCGTGATCGTCGCCAACGACGCCACCGTCAAGGGAGGCACCTATTACCCCCTGACGGTCAAGAAGCACCTGCGGGCGCAGGAGGTCGCGCTCGAGAACCGGCTGCCCTGCCTCTACCTGGTCGACTCGGGCGGCGCCTACCTGCCGATGCAGGCCGACGTCTTCCCCGACCGCGATCACTTCGGCCGCATCTTCTACAACCAGGCGCGGATGTCGCAGGCGGGCATCCCGCAGCTGGCCGCCGTGATGGGCTCGTGCACCGCCGGCGGCGCCTACGTGCCGGCGATGAGCGACGAGACGGTGATCGTGCGCGGCACCGGCACGATCTTCCTGGGCGGTCCGCCGCTCGTGAAGGCCGCGACCGGCGAGGAGGTGACGGCCGAGGAGCTCGGCGGGGCCTCCGTGCACGCGCGGATCTCCGGGGTCGCCGACCACGAGGCCGAGGACGACGAGCACGCGCTCGCGCTCCTGCGCGAGGCCGTCGCGACGCTCGGCCCGGCCCCCGCGGCGCCCTGGGCGGTGGACGAGGCGGAGGCGCCGCTGCACGACCCCGAGGACCTGCTCGGCGTCGTGCCGACGGACTACCGCGTCCCGTACGACGTGCGCGAGGTGATCGCGCGGATCGTCGACGGCAGCCGCCTGCACGAGTTCAAGCCCGACTACGGCGAGACCCTGGTCTGCGGCTTCGGGGCGATCGAGGGCCAGCCCGTGGCGATCCTCGCCAGCAACGGCGTCCTCGTCTCGGCCGCCGCGCTGAAGGGCGCGCACTTCGTGGAGCTGGCCTGCCAGCGGCGGATCCCGCTCGTCTTCCTCCAGAACATCACCGGCTTCATGGTCGGCACCCGCGCCGAGCACGGCGGCATCGCCAAGGACGGCGCGAAGCTCGTGACCGCGGTCTCCTGCGCGCAGGTGCCCAAGTTCACGGTGGTGATCGGCGGCTCGTTCGGCGCCGGCAACTACGGCATGTGCGGGCGCGCGTTCCAGCCGCGCCAGCTGTGGGCCTGGCCGAACGCGCGCACGGGCGTGATGGGCGCCGAGCAGGCCGCCCTCGTGCTCGAGCAGGTCGGCAACGACGCAGCCGAGGAGGCGCGCACCCGCCTCGAGTCGGAGAGCGACGCCTACTTCTCGACGGCGCGGCTCTGGGACGACGGCCTGATCGACCCGCGCGACACGCGCCGCGTCCTCGCCCTCGGCATCGCCGCCGCCGGCGGCGCCCCCGTCCCGGCGCCGTCCTTCGGCGTCTTCCGGATGTGACGATGGCCGACGCCGTCCAGATCCGCCGCCGGGGCAACCTGCTCGAGATCGCCCTCGACCGCCCCGAGCGGCGCAACGCCTTCGACGGCGCGATGATCGACGGCCTCGCCGCCGCGTTCGCCGACGTCGGAGACGCCCGCGTCGTGCTGCTGCGCGGCGAGGGCCCCAGCTTCAGCGCCGGGGCCGACCTCGACTGGATGCG
>JBEGMS010000147.1:0-4803 GCA_041182985.1 Actinomycetota bacterium | reverse complement strand
CCCGACCCCGTTCGGCGGGCCGGCCGCACGGGCCGGCTAGAAGCGCACGCCTCAGGTGTAGCAGGCGGGGTCGATCCGCTCCGCCCGCTCCGCCTCGGGGCGGATCCGCTCCATCAGCGCGAGGATCCGGCGCCCGTGCGGCGAGCGCCCGAACTCGAGCACGGCGCCGTCGTCGCGGGTGAAGCGCACCCCGCCGGGCCCGGACTCGACCCGCACCACGCGCTCCAGCGGGATCTCCGCGCCCGCGCCGTCGCGGCGCACGACCGCGACCCGCGCGTCGTCGATCACCTGGTCCTCGATCCACAGCCGCCGCCGGCCGAGCCAGCCGAGGACGACCGCGACGGGCGCCAGCGCGAGCAGGACGAGCGTCCAGACCCCCTGCGCGGCGCCGAGCCCCGAGAGGACGAGCGCGACGGCGACGATGATCCCCGCCGCCAGCGCGGGCGTGCCGCGGCGGTGGCGGTGGTGCTCGACCCGATCCGGGGCTGCGCGCTCGGCGACGGCCATGGGTCCACGGTACCCGATCGGAACGGCCGTCCGCAGCCCGCTACGCTGCCACGCGTGGCGGAGGCGCTCTGGCAGCTGACGGCCGAGGAGACGGCGGCGCGGATCCGCGCGCGCGAGCTCTCGCCCGTCGAGGCCGTGCAGGCCTCACTCGACCGGATCGAGGCCGTCAACCCGACGCTCAACGCCTTCTGCTTCACGTTCCCCGAGCGGGCGCTCGAGGCCGCCCGCGCCGCCGAGCGCGCCGTCCAGTCGGGCGCGGAGCTCGGCCCCCTGCACGGCGTGCCGATCGCGATCAAGGACCACCCGCCCACCAGGGGCGACCGCACGACGCTCGGCTCGTACTCGCACGAGCACCACGTCCCCGACCACGACTCGGTCGTCGTGGAGCGGCTGCGGGCGGCCGGTGCGATCATGGTCGGCAAGACGATGACGCCCGAGTTCGCGTACTCGTCGTTCACGCGCAGCCCGCTGTGGGGGCCGACCCGCAACCCCTGGAACCCCGAGCTCAACCCGGGCGGCTCGTCGGGCGGGTCGGCCGCCGCCGTCGCGTCCGGCTGCGTGCCGCTCGCCGAGGGCACCGACATGGGCGGGTCCGTCCGCATCCCCGCCTCCTACTGCGGCATCGTCGGCCACAAGCCGTCGTTCGGGCGGATCCCGCTCGACGTGGTGCCGTCGAGCTGGGACACCATCCACCACTTCGGCCCCCTGGCCCGCACGATCGACGACGCGCGCCTGTTCCTGCTCGCGACGAGCGGCTCCGACGACCGCGACGCCCTGTCGATGACCGAGCGGATGGACTTCACCGCGTCCGTCCCCGGCGACGTCGCCGGCATGCGCCTCGCCCTCGACGTCGACCTCGGCGACTACGTCGTCGACCCCCAGGTGGAGCGCGAGGTGCGGGCCGCCGCGGCGGCGCTGGCCGACGCGGGCGCGATCGTCGAGGAGGTCGAGCTCGGCTGGACGCGCGCGGTGGCCGACGCCTGGGGCGAGCACTGGAGCGTCTACCTGGCCGCCTGGTTCGGCGACACCCTGCCCGAGTACGGCGACCGCATGGACCCCACCGTCAAGCGGCTGATCGAGCACGGGTTCACGCTCGACGCCGTCACGTTCAAGCGCCTCGAGCTCGTGCGCCAGGACGCCTGGGAGAAGCTCGCCGCCGTGCACCGCGACTACGACGCCCTGCTCTGCCCGACGATGGCGCAGCTGCCCCTGCCCGTCGACACCGACGAGTACGCCCAGTACCGCACGGCCCCCGACGGGCGCTACTTCTCGCTCGACATGACGAGCCAGTTCAACTTCACGAGCCCCTGCCCCGCGCTGAGCGTGCCGGCCGGCTGGTCCGACGAGGGCCTGCCCGTCGGCCTGCAGATCGTGGCGCGCAAGCACCGCGACGACGAGGCGCTCCGCATCGGCCGCGCCGTCGAGCGGGTGCGCCCGTGGGCGGACCGCCGCCCGCCGCTCTGAGCCGGCGCTACGCCCCGCCGACGCCCGGGCCCGGGTCGGGCCCCCAGGGATCGCGCGCGTCCTCGGGCAGCGGCACCTCGATCGCGGCCAGGTAGCCCGCGATCATCCGGTACACGCCCGCGAGGGTCGTGAGCTCGAGCAGCCCCTCCACGCCCCACGCCGCGATCGCGCGCTCCTGCAGGTCGGGCGCCACGGAGTCGAGCGCCAGGGCGGTGCGGGCCACCGCCACGGCGTCCCGCTCGTCCGCGGCGAGCGCGTGGTCGTCCCAGCGCGCCGTGCGCAGCGCCTCGATCGCCGGCTGGCCGAGCCCCGCATCGCGTGCGGTCGGCTCGTGCTTCGACCACACGTAGGCGCAGCGGGTCTCGGTGGCGACGGCGAGGGTGGCGGCCTCGCGCAGGCGATCCGACAGGGTCGCCGCGGTGCGGTAGAAGCGCCCGATCTCCAGCATCATCTCGGCCAGCGGCCGGTGCAGGACGAGCGTGCCGTAGAGCCCGTCGAGGCGGCCGCGGCGCGCGCGCAGCTCCGCGAGGAACGCGGCCTGCTCCGCGTCCAGCTCCCCGTGCTCGCCCAGTCCGGCCATGGGGCCAGCCTAGCCGCGCGGCACGGCCATCAGGCCGCCCGACGGGGTCAGCACGGCCTCGACGGGCAGGTCGTGCGGCTCGGTCGGCACCTCATCGAGCAGCTCGTCGTCGGCGACGACGGCGATCACGCGGCCGGAGGCGTGCGGGAGCGCCCGGTCGTAGCAGCCGCCGCCCTGCCCGAGGCGGCGCCCCGCGCGGTCGACGGCGAGCGCGGGCACGAGGATCGCCTCGGCCTCCGCGATCGCCGCGGGCCCGAGGCGCGGCCCCGTCGGCTCGAGCAGGCCGAGCCGTGCGGGCGTGAGATCGTCGGGCCCCGTGTACTCGGCCCAGTCGAGCGTCATGTCCTCGAGCGTGATGGGCAGGAGCACGCGCCGGCCGTCGGCCACCAGCGCGTCGAGCAGGGGCAGGGTCGGCACCTCGCCGCCCGTGCCCACGAACCCCGTCAGCGTG
Organism: Actinomycetota bacterium; assembly: GCA_041182985.1. Lineage (GTDB taxonomy): Bacteria > Actinomycetota > Thermoleophilia > Gaiellales > F1-60-MAGs149 > F1-60-MAGs149. The sequence goes on along the minus strand of JBEGMS010000147.1, from coordinate 1,801 downwards.
CGGCCCGGCAGGCTGGCGGCGTGCGCGGCGAGGATCCCGCCCCAGCGGGCGAGCTCGGCCGGGTCGCGCTCCGCGCGCCGGCGGCGCAGCTCCGCGCGCAGCGCGCGCTTGGCCTCGCTCACGCCGGCGACTCCGCGGGCTCGGCGGGCGCCGTCTCCGCGGCGGGCGGCTCGGCGCCCTCGTCGGGGTACGTCGCCGTCAGCCGGCGCACGCTCGGGGTGCCGAGCACGATCGCGACGTTGGCGAGCACGGCGACGAAGCCCAGCAGGACGGCGCCGGTGGTGCCGATCCAGCCCGTGATCGGCCCGACCAGCGCCATGCCGACGGGCAGCATCGCGACGCTCCCGAGGGTGCGGAACGAGCCCACCCGCGAGCGCAGGTCGGGGTGCACCTCGCGGGTGATGGTCGTCTCGAGCAGGGTGCCCGAGATCGAGATCACGGCGCCGGCGACGATCGCGCCCGCCACCAGCATCCAGATCGCCGGGGCGATGGCGAGAAGCAGGAAGAAGCCGGCGAAGGGGACGCAGAGGAGGTACGAGAGGACGAGCGGCCGGCGGGGCCTCAGGCGCATCGCGGTCAGTCCGCCGACCAGAAAGCCGATCCCGAAGCCCGAGATGATCGCGGCCCAGGCGCTCGAGCCGCCGAGCTCCGTATCGGCGATCGCGGGGCCGACGGCGTAGATCGACGGCATCACGAAGACCGCGTAGAGCACCTCGCCGATGACGACCACGACCAGCCAGCTGCGCGACGAGAAGGCCTGCCAGCCCTCCTTGAGGTCGCCGCGGAAGTCGCGGTTGCGCCAGGGGGCGGGCTCGCCCCGCGTCTGCATCCGCCACAGGCAGATGGCGCTGACCCCGAAGGTGGCGGCGTCGAAGGCGATCGCGCCGGCCGGGCTGATCAGCGCGACGAGGAGGCCGCCGATCGCACCGCCGACCGCGATGCCGAGCGCCGGCGTCGTGGCGAGCAGGCCGTAGGCCTCCTGGAGCCGCTCCGGCGAGACGGTCTGCGGGATCACGCCGCTCAAGGCCGGCCGGAAGAACGCCTCCCCGACGCCGTAGAGGGCCATCAGGACGACGAGGATCCAGAAGCCGCCGAAGCCGGTGACGAGCGCCGCGAAGACGAGCAGCATCAGGACGCCGCGGACGAGGTCGGAGGCGAGCATGACGAGCCGGCGCGGCAGCCGGTCCGCCCAGACGCCGCCGACCAGGAGGAACAGCGCGTTCGGGATCGCACGGGCGGCGAGCACGAGGCCGACCTGGCCGACGCTGCCGCCCATCGCGAGGATCGCGAAGGGCAGGGCGATCATCGAGATCGCGTCGCCGATGATCGACGACGCCTGCCCCACCATCAGGTAGGCGAAGGAGCGCTCCCTGAGGCAGCCGGGCAGCGCGCTGGGGATGCTGATCGCCACGGACCGCACTATCGCACGGGGACGCGGCGGGCCGTGCGGCTCAGCGCGTCACGGGCAGCCCGGCGCGCGACCACGCGCCCATGCCGCCCTTGACGTTGATCGCCGCGAGGCCGGCCTGGCGGGCCTTGCCGCAGGCCGAGCCCGATCGCGACCCGGACCGGCAGATGAACGCCACCGGCTTGCCCTTCTTGCGCAGCTCGTGGAACGCGCGCTCGTCGAGCCCGCCGAGCGGCATGTGCCGGGCCAGCGGGGCGTGGCCCGACTTCCACTCGGACTTCTCGCGCACGTCGATCAGGATCACCTCACCGGCGCTCGCGCGCCGCTCGGCCTCGACCACGTCGATCGCGTCGCCCCCGCCTCCTCCGCCGAACAGCTTGGACAGCATCAGGC
>JBEGMS010000146.1:0-6611 GCA_041182985.1 Actinomycetota bacterium | reverse complement strand
CGACGTCGAGCCGGACGCCCGCTCCGGCGCGTTCGAGCTCGACCACGACGCGCGCGGTCCGCGGCTCGGCCGCTGAGGCGGCCCTCAGATCAGGCGGCGGGGCCGCTCGACCGCGTCGCCGCGCCCGATGATCACCTCGGACACCATCGACGGCGCGAACAGCCCGTGCTCGACCACCCCGGCGGCGCCGCCGAGCCAGGCGTCGAGCGCCTCGGGCCCGCCGATCGCCCCGGTGTAGTCGGCGATCACGCCGCCGTCGGGGCTCGGCGGGACGTCGCGCAGCTCGACGTCGCGCAGCCGCCGCATCGTGCCGGCCAGCCCGAAGGCGAGGAGCTCGAGCGGGACGGGCGGGCGGATGCGGTCGACGAGCTTCGACGAGTCCGCGATCACCACGAAGCGGTCGGCGGCGGCGGCGATCACCTTCTCGCGCGTGTGGGCGGCACCGCCGCCCTTGACCAGCCACCAGTCGGGGGCGATCTGGTCGGCGCCGTCGATCGCGATGTCGAGGCGGTCGACCTCCGCGGCGTCCTCGACCTCGAGGCCGAGGGCCCGGGCGGCCTCCTCGGTCTGCGGCGAGGTGGCCACGCAGCGGATCGAGAGCCCGCGCGCGGCGAGGGCGGGGAGCAGGTGCGCGACGGTCGAGCCCGTGCCGAGCCCGACCCGCATGCCGTCCTCGACGAGCAGCGCCGCGGCCTCGGCGGCGATCCGCTTCTCGGCGTCGGCGTCCATCGGGCACACGGTACTGCGCGCTACCCCGCGGCGGCGCGGTCGGCGAGGATCACGGAGGCCGGCGCCTCGACGCGCCCCGCGGGGATCCCGTGGTCGCCGGCCAGGAGGCGCTGGAGCGGCTCGCGCTTGTCCTCGCCGGTGACGAGCCAGAGCAGGAGGCGCGTGCGCGCGAGCGCCGGGTAGGTCAGCGTCATCCGCAGCGTGCCCTGGTACTCGCCGCCCGTGATCGCGACGAGCCGGTCGTCGACGGTGAGGACCGGGTCGTTCGGGACGAGCGAGGCGGTGTGGCCGTCGGCGCCGAGGCCGAGGTGGATCACGTCAAGCGTGACCGGCAGCTCACCGGCGTAGCGGCGGGCCGCCGCGTCGAGGTCGCCGTCGGCGACGGGCATCGGGTGCACCTGCACCGGCAGCTGCGGCCCGAGGCTGTCGAGCAGGTGGACGAGGTTGCGGCGCTCATCGCCGTCGGGGGCCACCCGCTCGTCGACCTGGTAGATCTCGACCGACTCCCAGGGCACGTCGAGTTCGGCGAGGTCGGCGAACATCGCCCACGGCGAGCGCCCGCCCGAGACGGCCAGCGAGAACGCGCCGCGCTCCGACACCGCCGCGGCCGCGAGCGCGGCGACCCGCTCGGCGGCGGCGCGGGCGACCGCGGCCGCGTCGTCGAGCACCACCAGCTCGTGCCGCATCAGTGCTGCTTCTCGGCGTGGCCGCCGAACTCGCTGCGCATCGCCGACAGGATCCGGCCCGTGAACTGGCCGAGGCCGCGCGACTCGAAGCGCTCCATCAGGGAAGCGGTGATGACGGGGGCGGGGACGCCCTCCTCGATCGCCGCGATCACCGTCCAGCGGCCCTCGCCGGAGTCGGACACGCGCCCGCCGAAGGCCGACAGCTCGGGGTCCTTGGCGAGCGCGCTCGCGGTCAGGTCGACGAGCCACGAGCCGACGACGCTGCCGCGCCGCCAGACCTCGGCGACCTCGGCCACGTCGATCTCGTACTGGTAGTACTCGGGATCGCGGAGCGGCGTCGTCTCCGCGTCGAACTCCTGCTGGTGCAGGCCGACGTCGGCGTGGCGGATGATCGAGAGGCCCTCGGCGATCGCGGCCATCATCCCGTACTCGATGCCGTTGTGGACCATCTTCACGAAGTGGCCCGCGCCGCTCGGCCCGCAGTGCAGGTAGCCCTGCTCGGCGGTGCCCTGGCGGCTGCGGCCCGGCGTCGGCTCCGCGCTGCCCTCGCCGGGCGCGAGGCTGCGCCAGATCGGGTCGAGGCGCTGCACCGGCTCCGCGTCGCCGCCGATCATCAGGCAGTAGCCGCGCTCGAGGCCCCAGACGCCGCCGGACGTGCCGCAGTCGATGAAGTGCACGCCCCGCTCGGCGCACTCGCGGGCGTGGTGGATGTCGTCGCGGTAGTAGGAGTTGCCGCCGTCGATGATGGCGTCGCCCTCGTCGAGGAGAGGCAGGAGCGCGTCGACCTGCTCCTGGACGAGCCCGGCCGGGATCATGATCCAGACGTTGCGCGGCCGCTCGAGCTTCGCGACGAGGTCCGCCAGGGAGTCGGCGCCCGTCGCGCCCTCGCCGGCGAGGCCCTGCACGGCATCGGCGCTCACGTCGTAGACGGCGCAGGCGTGGCCGTCGCGCAGCAGGCGGCGCACGATGTTCGCGCCCATCCGGCCGAGGCCGATCATGCCGAGCTGCATGGGGGTGTCGGTGGCCATCGGCTGCTCCTACGGGTCAGGCGCCCCGCTGCGCGCGGTAGCGGCGGATCAGGGCGTTCGTGGACGAGTCGTGGGCGAGCGCGGGCTCCGTGGCGGCCTCGAGCTCGGGGATGATGCGGACGGCGAGGGCCTTGCCGAGCTCGACGCCCCACTGGTCGAACGAGTCGATGTCCCAGATCGCGCCCTGCGTGAAGACGGCGTGCTCGTAGAGCGCGACGAGGGTGCCGAGCGCGTAGGGGGTGAGGCGCTCCGCGAGGATCGTGCTGGTCGGGCGGTTGCCCTCCATCACGCGGTGCGGCACGACCGCCTCCGGCGTGCCCTCGGCGCGCACCTCGGCCTCCGTCTTGCCGAACGCGAGCGCCTCCGACTGGGCGAAGACGTTGCTCATCAGGATGTCGTGGTGGTCGCCGAGCGGGTTGAGCGGCTGCGCGAACCCGATCAGGTCGAGCGGGATCAGGACGGTCCCCTGGTGGATCAGCTGGTAGAAGGAGTGCTGCCCGTTGGTGCCCGGCTCGCCCCAGTAGACGGGGCCCGTGCCGTAGTCGACGCGCTCGCCGGTGCGGGTCACGTGCTTGCCGTTCGACTCCATCGTGAGCTGCTGGAGGTAGGCGGGGAAGCGCTTGAGGTACTGCTCGTACGGCATCACGCCGACGGTCTGGGCGCCGAAGAAGTCGCGGTACCAGATGCCGAGCAGGCCCATCAGGACGGGCAGGTTGCGGTCGAAGGGCGCCGTGCGGAAGTGCTCGTCCATGGCGTGGAAGCCGGCCAGCATCTCGCGGAACCGCTCCGGGCCGATCGCGATCATCGTGGACAGGCCGATCGCCGAGTCCATCGAGTAGCGGCCGCCGACCCAGTCCCAGAAGCCGAACATGTTGGCGGTGTCGATGCCGAAGGCCGCGACCCGCTCCGCGTTGGTGGAGACCGCGACGAAGTGGCGGGCGATCGCGGCCTCGTCGCCGAGCGCGGCGAGCGCCCACTGCCGCGCGGTCTGCGCGTTCGTCATCGTCTCGAGCGTCCCGAAGGTCTTCGACGAGATGATGAAGAGCGTCTCCGCCGGGTCGAGGTCGCGCGTCGCCTCGACGAAGTCGGTCGCGTCGACGTTCGAGACGAAGCGGAAGGCGAGGTCGCGGTCGCTGTAGAAGCGCAGCGCTTCGTAGGCCATCACGGGGCCGAGGTCGGAGCCGCCGATGCCGATGTTGACGACGGTGCGGATGCGCCGTCCGGTGTGACCCGTCCAGGCGCCGGAGCGGACCTGGTCGGAGAAGTCCGCCATCCGGTCGAGCACGGCGTGCACGTCGGAGACGACGTCCTGGCCGTCGACGACGAGCTCCGCGTCGCGCGGCAGCCGCAGCGCGGTGTGCAGCACGGCGCGGCCCTCGGAGACGTTGACGTGCTCGCCCGCGAACATCGCCGCGATCCGCGCGCCGAGGCCGCGCTCCTCCGCGAGGGCCACGAGCAGCCCGACCGTCTCGGCCGTGATGCGGTGCTTGGAGTAGTCGAGGTAGAGGCCCGCCCCCTCCGCCACCAGGGTCTCGCCGCGGCCCGGGTCCTCGGCGAAGAGGTCGCGCAGGTGCCGCGGCTCGAGCGCGGCGTGGTGCGCCTCGAGCGCCTGCCACGCGGCCGTCTGGCGGAGCTCCGTCATCGCTCCGAGGATAGCCGCTGCCGCCGGGCGGCCCGTCAGAGCAGGACGCCGGGCGGCTGCACGAGATCCGTGTGGGTGGCGCGGAAGGCCCGCGACCGCTCGACCGTGCGCATCCACTCGTAGTGCAGCTGCTTCGTCACGACCGGGATCACCCCGGCCCGGCGCATGCGGTCGAGTCCGGCGGCGTGGGCCGACCCGGGGGAGCCGACCGCGTCCTCCACGACGACGACCCGCCGGCCCTCGTCCATCAGCCCGAGCGCGGACTGGGCGACGCAGACGTCGGTCTCGAGGCCGACCAGCACGGCGGTGCCGCGGCCGGTGTCGCGGACGGCGGGCCCGACCAGCGGGTCGTCGGCGAGACCGAAGACGACCTTGGGCAGCACGGGCGCGTCGCCCACCGCCTCGACGAGCGCCGGGTGCAGGCCGCCCCAGTCGTCGGGCGATTCGACCGATGCCACGATCGGGATGCCGCAGAAGCGGGCGCCGAGCGCCAGGAAGGCGATCCGCTCGAGCAGGCCGTCCTTGGTCTCGTCCTCGACGCGGGCGAGGAAGTCCGCCTGCACGTCGATGATGACGAGGACGCAGTCGTCGGGGTCGATCAGGAGGCCCACGGGCGGAGCCTAGCGCCCGGCCGCGCGCAGGAGCTCGAGCACCGGCGCGTGCGGCAGGCCCGGCGCGGTGCGCCCCATGCGGCCGGTCACGTCGGGCGCGGCCCAGAGCGCGTTGACGACGGCCTCCTCGGAGGCCTCGACGACCGCGGCGAAGAGCGGGTCGAGCCGCTCGTCGCGGATCGTGGTGCGGGTCTGGTGCGTCTGCGCGCGGTCGCGGCGCACCCGCGCCCCCGTCGAGAGGGCGACGAAGATCTCGCCGGAGCCGTGGTGGGCGACCGATCCCGTGCGGGCGAGGCCGAGCCCGACGCGGCGCGCGAGGCGCTGCAGCTGGGCCGCGTCGAGCGGGGCGTCCGTGGCCACGACGCCGAGGCAGGAGCCGGCCGGGTCGCCGTACGGGATCCCGCTGACGAGGGTCTCGCCGATCGGGACGCCGTCGATCCGCAGGTCGCGTCCCGACCCGAAGTTGGCCAGGAGCAGCACCCCCACCGTGGCGTCGAGCTCGTCGACGCGGCGGCTGGCCGTGCCGATGCCGCCCTTCCACTCGTAGAGCACCATCCCGGTGCCCGCCCCGACGGCGCCCTCGGCGACCGGGCCGTCCGTGGCCTCGTCGAGCGCCGCCGAGACGTGGTGCGCCTCGACCTGGCCCCGGCGCGCGTCGTTGAGCCACGAGTCGTCGCACTCCCCGACGATCGGGATCACGACCGCGTCCGTCCCCACCGCCGGGTCGTCGCGCACCGCGAGGTCACAGGCCGCGTCGTAGACCCGCCCGACCTGCATCGTCGAGGTCAGGTAGACGGGGGTCTCGATCAGGCCCCACTCGGCGATCTGCACGGAGCCCGTCAGCTCGCCGGCGCCGTTGAGGACGGCGGTGCCCGCGGGCACGGGCTCCGCCACCAGCGTCGCCGGGTCCGCGGGCACGATCGCCGTCACGCCCGTGCGGGCGACGCCGCGCCCCGCCGGCAGGTCGGGCTCGTCGCGCCAGACCGTGGCGTGCCCGACGCGCACGCCGGGCACGTCCGTGATCGCGTTCAGGGGCCCGGTCGGCAGCCGGCCGATCGCGATGCCCGCCTCGCGCGGGCGCGGGGTGCGCTGCTCCTCCACGCGGGAAACGTAGCCGCGTCTAGGATCGCCGCGTGGGACTCTCCCTGCCCGTCGTCTGGAGCGAGGACTGCCTGCGCCACGCGCCGGGCGCCGAGATCTGGCTTGGCGTGCGGATGCCCGACGACGAGCTGCCCGAGCGCGCGACGATCATCCGCGACGCCGCGGCCGCGGCCGGGGCGCGCATCGTGGCCGCCGAGGCCCACGACGATGCGGCGATCACCGCCGTCCACGACGCGGGCCTCGTCGCCTTCCTGCGCGACGCCCACGCCGACTGGCTCGCCGCCGGCCTGCACGACGACCCCGGCCAGGACCTCGTCGTGCCGTACCTGTTCCCGACGGGGGCGCTGCTCGGGGAGGTCGCCCCGCACCGGCCCGCGGCGGTCTGGGCGCGGACGGGCTACTGGTGCTTCGACACGATGACCCCGATCGGTCCGGGCACCTGGGCGGCCGTGCGCGGCGCGGTCGACGCCGCGCTGACCGCGGTCGACCTCGTGCAGGACGGCGAGCGGGTGGCCTACGCGATCACCCGCCCGCCCGGGCACCACGTCTCGACCCGGGCCTACGGCGGCTCGTGCTACCTCAACAACGCGTGCATCGCGGCGCAGGCCCTGCGTGACGCGGGCGCCGAGCGGGTCGCGATCGTCGACGTCGACGCCCACCACGGCAACGGCGCGCAGGAGATCCTCTGGTCGCGCGGCGACGTGCTCACCGCCTCGGTCCACGTCGATCCGGCGGCCGGCTGGTTCCCGCACGTGATGGGCTGGGCCGACGAGACCGGCGCCGGTCCGGGTGCGGACCTCAACCTGAACGCGCC
>JBEGMS010000145.1:0-3682 GCA_041182985.1 Actinomycetota bacterium | reverse complement strand
CGCCCGCGAGGCCTCGCCGGAGATCCAGCGGCTGTCGCCCGCGCGGGTCGCCGTGCGCCCGTCGAGGGTCTGCGCGGCCTTGTAGGTCACGTGCGGCCGCCCGAGCGCGTGCCAGGTCCGGAAGCCGGCGTTCTGCCGGCGCGCCGCCACGGCCAGCGGGTCGTCGTCGTCCACCAGGTCGACGGGGATGCCGGCGTCCGCGAGCCGCAGGAGGCCCGCGCCGGCCGCGTGCGGTGCCGGATCGCCCGCCAGCACCACCACGCGCCCCACCCCGGCCGCCACGAGGGCGTCGGCGCAGGGCGGCGTGCGGCCGTGGTGGGCGCACGGCTCGAGCGTCACGTAGACCGTGGCGTCGCGCGCGCCCTCGGCCGCCACCTCGAGCGCCATCGCCTCGGCGTGGCGCTCGCCCGGGCGCACGTGGAAGCCCTCGGCCACCACGGTGCCGTGGCGCGCGATCACGCAGCCCACCTGCGGGTTCGGGGCGGCCGTGCGCGCGCCGCGCTCGGCGAGCTCGAGCGCGCGGGCGAGCAGCGGGCGATCGGCGTCGTCGATCACGGGGGAAGGGTAGGCGAGCCGGGAGCAGCAGCCCCCCGCCCGCCGGGGCGATCAGGCCCCGAGCCGCGCCTCGAGCACGGCGCCTCCGCGATCACCGGCGCGCAGCTCCCAGCCGCCGCCGATGTCGTCCACCCACGCGCTGATCACCGCCGACCCCGTTCCGGACACCGCGTCCGGCGTGACGCCCCGGCCGTCGTCGGCGACCCGCACGACCGCCACGCCGCCGTCGCAGTCGACCTCGACGCGCGCCGTGCGCGCCTCGCCGTGCTTGAGGGCGTTCTGCAGGCCCTGCTCGGCGACGCGGTAGACCGCGAGCGCGACGCGGTCGCCGTCGTCCACGATCCGGAAGCGCTCGGCCGCCTCCGTGCCGACCGCGACGTCGACGTGCATGACGTCAGCGTACGAGTCCGCCAGCTCGCCGAGCGCGACGATCAGACCGGTGCTCGCGAGCGGCGGCGCGAGCCGCCGGCCGGCGCCGCGGATGCCGTCCTCGCGCACGCGGTCGATCTCGCCGATGGCGTCCCGCAGGCGCTCGGCCTGCGCGGGCGGCACCTCGCGCTCGAGGTCCGCGAGGCGCATGGTGGCCCGCAGGAGCGTCGACTGCATGTCGTCGTGGAGGAAGCGGGCCGTCTCCGCCCGCACGCGCTCCTCCGCCTGCAGCAGCCCGGCGCGCTCGCGCCGCACCAGGTCGAGCTGGTCGGCGATCACCTCCTCCTGGCGACGCAGGCGGTCGACCGCGTAGGCGGTGACCCCGTTCGTGACGAGGATCGCGATGATCGTGATCAGTGCGGTGTTGACCGCGACCACGAGCGGCGACAGCTGGATCGCCGGACCGCCGTCGGGGTAGCCGAAGCGCACCACGACGAGCGCCAGCGCCGTCACGACGCAGACCGACAGCGTCGTGAGCAGGTAGCGGGCCCGACCGGGCGGACGACCTCCCAGCGGCGCCACCTGCTCGATCACCCGCGGGACGACGGCCAGGGCGACGATGAGGGCCAGCGTCGTGACGACGACGACCGCCAGCACGGCCGGGATCATCCCGCTCACGGGTGTCGCACCGACCGGCTGCGACTGGACGCGGACGACGCTGCGGATCAGCAGGCTGAACAGCACCACCAGCACGAGCGCAACCGGGTAGAGCGGCCACGGGCCGAGCAGGATGCGGATGACATCCCTGCCCCAGCCCCGCGGGCCGCCGGAGCGCTGCATCAGCCCGCGATGGGCTCCGCGCCGGGCGACAGGCGCAGGTACTCGATGACGGCGGCCGTGCGCAGGTCCATGCCCGGCTCCGGCTCGGCGACGAGGATCTTGTAGGAGCGCGACAGCTCGCGCCGGACCGATACGTGCGAGATGTGGATGCGCTCCGCGATCGCCCGGGCGTCGTACCCGGCGGCCGCGAGCGTCATCACCTCGCGCTGCCGGGGCGTCAGGCGCCGCAGCAGGTCCGAGGCGGGCTGGGTCTCCCAGTCGGTCGACACGCGTGTGCGGCCGGCGACGGCTTCCAGCAGGACCTCGATGATCTGCCCCACGCCCATCGAGCTGCCCTTCTGGACGAACGACCACTGGTAGCGCTCGCGCTCCGGCACGGCATCCTCGACGCGCGGCACGCGGTGCTGCGAGAGGATCACGATCGGCAGGCCGGGACGGTTGGCGCGCAGGGCGAGCCCGAGGTCGATCCCGCTCGGGACGCCATGGCCGAGGGCGAGGTCGAGCAGCGCGACGTCGGCCCGGCGCACGGCCGCCGCGTCGGCCGCCTCGCGCGGCGTGCGGAACGCCGCGACGTCCGCGATGCGCGGGTCGGCCCGCAGCTGCTGGGAGAGCATGTCGGCGAGCAGCGGGTCGTCCTCGACGTAGAGGACGCGAATGCCGGCATCCGGGGCCATGGCCCCAGTCTCGCACGATGGGCCGGCGGGCGCACCGCCCGGCTACAGGTGTGACTCAGGCGATCGTGGCGCCTGCGGCGCGCACCCGCTCGACGAGGTCGACGTAGGCCTGGCCCGGGTCGGGCTGCTTGTAGATCGCCGAGCCCGCGGTGAGGCGGTTGGCGCCGGCCTCGTAGACGCCGAGGATCGTGTCCGGACCGATCCCGCCGTCGACCTCCACGCCGACGCCGGGACCCGCCAGCGCCCGGATCTGCGGCAGCCGCTCGAGCGTGGCGCCGATGAAGGCCTGCCCGCCCCAGCCCGGGCTGACGCTCATGCAGAGCAGGTTGCGGGCGTAGCGCGCCGCCTCCGCGATCGCCGCGACGGGCGTCGCCGGGTTGAGCGTGACGCCCGGCACCATCCCGAGCTCCTCCACGATCTGGAGCGCGCGGTGGATGTCGCGGGTGGCCTCGATGTGGATCGTGAACGAGTCCGCGCCCGCCTTGGCGTAGTCCGCCGCGAGCCGCTCGGGCTCCTGGACCATCATGTGCACCGCGAGCGCGCCGCCGCGGCTGTGGACCTCGTCGGCGATCGCCTCGACGACCTCGTGGCCGAAGGTGATCACCGGGACGAAGTGCCCGTCCATCACGTCGACGTGGAAGGTGCGGGCGCCGGCGTCCATCAGCTCGACGACCTGGGACCGGAACGCGCCGAAGTCCGCCGCCAGGATCGACGGGCAGACCTGCACCTCGGTGAGCCACGACTCGTCGCGCGCCATGCGCGCATCATGGCAGCCGCGGCGCTAGGGGGATGCGCTGACGCGCACCGCCACGAAGCCCTCCCCCGCCCCCTGGTCCGGGCGCAGCTCGAGCCGCGCGTCGATGGGGTGCTCGTCGGCCGCCCCGGCCTCGGCCGTGCCGAGCGTGCAGAGCGACAGCACGAGCGCCCCGCCGGGCGCGAGCCGCGGGATCAGGAAGTCGACCATCCCGCGCTGCAACGCCGCGAGGCGCTCGACGTCGGCGGGCTCGCGCCGCCAGCGCAGGTCGGGGCGCGAGCCGATCGTGCCGAGCCCCGTGCACGGCGCGTCGACGAGGATGCGGTCGTAGCCCGCGCGCTCCGCCGGCAGCTGGAAGACGTCGATCGCGAGCAGCTCGTGCCCCTCGACGCCCTGGCGGGCGAGGGCGTCGGCGAGCTGGCGGGCGCGGCCGGGGTCGCGCTCGACGCAGTCGAGCCCCGCACCGCCGCCCATCAGCGCCGCGAGGTGC
>JBEGMS010000144.1:0-2505 GCA_041182985.1 Actinomycetota bacterium | reverse complement strand
CGTCAACCGCCGAGGGAGAACTGCGCGAGGGTCTTCTGCGACCGGAAGACGGGCTTCGCCCCCGCGTCGCGGTCTACGCGGCGCCCTCGGCGCAGTCGCCCGTCGAGCCGCAGGTCAGCCGTCCGGACAGGCCCTGGTAGCCGCGCACCTCGAGGAGCGCCCGCCGCAGGCGCTCGCGATCGATCACGAGGACGCCGCCCGGCTCCACGACCGCGGTGCGCCGGATCGCGTCCGCGATCAGGGCGAAGCCGTCGAAGGCGTGCGCATGGAAGACGCCGATCGGGTCACCGCCCGTCTGGCGGCGGTACGCGGGCAGGAACCCGTCACGGTAGAACGCATCCTCCTCGAGGTACGTGAAGTCGGGACTGGACGCGTACACGCCCCGGGCGTCCGCGCCCAGCGCGCGCAGGAACTCCGCCGTCTGGCAGGCCTCCGACACGACGATGGGCAGGGTGCGCGTGGCCGCCAGCGACCGTATCGCCAGCGCCGCCTGCTCGCACTCCGGGGAGAACGCCGTGATCAGGACCACGTCGGGCGCGAGCGCTGCGATGCGGCGCGCGATCTCCTCCGTCGGGGCGTCGCCGCCGACCGGGAGGTCCGCGAGCAGCTCACCGCCGAGCAGGGTCAGCGACTCGCCGAACGCGCCCGCCAGCTGCTCCGAGTAGACGTCGCCGGCCGCGTGCACGGTCACGGCGCTGCGCCAGCCCTCGCGCACGTACGCGAAGTCCGCCACCGCCGAGGCCTGCAGCGCGTCGTTCGGGGCGATCCGGAAGTACGTCCGCCGGCGCTGCTCCGGATCGGTCAGGGACGGCGCCGTGTTGGACGGCGACACGAGCAGCACGTTGGCCTCGGACAGCACGGCGTCGGCGGCGCCCAGCGCGGCCGTCGAGCAGGTGGTGCCCACGACGGCGACGATGGACGGCTCCTGGATCAGCCGCAGCGCGCCGGTGCGGCCGCCGACCGCGCTGCACTCCTCCTCCTGCGACAGCACCTCGACGTCGTGGCCGAGCAGCTGGCCCGGCGCGCCGTCGAAGACGCCGTCGAGGTAGTCGATCGCGAGCCGCACGCTCTGCTGCACGTCGGTACCGGACGCCGTGGTCAGGTTGAGCAGCTCGCCGAGGTAGATCGGCTGCCCGACGCCGACGCGGACGCACGTCGGGCCGGAGACCGGGCAGGCGGCCGACGCCGGCAGCGGCGCGTCCTCCGACCCCGCGCAGCCCCCGACGACCAGCCCGGAGGCGATCACGAGCAGCGCGATCAGCCGACGCCTCACTGAAGGACCACCCAGGGGGCGTAGCCGCCGCTGCGTATCTCGTCGGCCAGCTGCACGATCGGCGCCGTCGAGACGGCGAAGGGGCCGTCGAACGGGGCGCTGATGGCGAGGATCGCGGCGAGGTCGAGACCCACCACAAGGACGATCCCCGCCGCCACGAGCGCGAAGCGCGGGCCCGAGCGCAGGGCCACGAGGAGAGCGCCGAGGATCAGCGCCGCGCCGGTCACCGCGCTGAGCGCGAAGAGCGGCGCGGGCAGGACCTGGCTCGCGATCACGATGCGCTGGCGCCGGGCCTCGTTCATCGTCGCCAGCGCCCCCTGCATGCCATCGGCGGCGCCCGAGGGAGCGTAGGAGCGCCCGCCGAACAGGAACACGTCCTGCGACAGCGCCGACACCTCGTCGGCGGCCGGGGACGGGAGCTGCGGGTGATCGGCCAGATGCGGCCACTCGCGCTCGGCGACCGCGTCGAGCTCCTCGACGAGCGCGGCCTGCACGAGCGCGGCATCGATGGGCGGCAGCCCCGCCGCGCCGTAGGCGACCTGGCTCGCCGCGGCCATCTCCACGCCGACGAGGTTCTGGGCCTGGCGCAGCGTGCCGGACTCCGTGTTGAACAGGACGCCCGTGAGGATCGCGAACAGGCTGCCGAGCACGGTCATGTACGCGGCGGCGGTGATGCCGATCCCCTCACGGCGGTCGACGGGGAAGGCGCGCGCCGTCGCGAGGACCGCGACCAGCGCGAAGACGATCGCGCCGCCGACGCAGAGGACGAGGATCGCGGCACCGGACAGGGAGGAGAGCCAGGTCACGGCGCCTCCCCGGCTTCCATCGAGCGCGCCCAGGCGGCGCGCTGCGTCTCGGCGTCATCCGCGCCGAGGGCGACGCCGCCCACGGTGGCGGCGGTGGCGAGCCCGTTCTCCGCGAGCACCGCGTCGACGAATCCGCGCAGCGTGGCATCGTCGCGCGCGCTCTCCACGTTGACGTAGAGGTAGAGCAGCCGCACCAGCGGGTACGCCCCCGAGCGGACCGCCTCGAGCTCGGGGCCGACGCAGCCGTCACCGGCGTCGACCGGCAGGAGGCGCACCCGCGAGCCCCACTGCGATGCGGTCGCGAGGCCCGCGAACCCGAGACCGGAACCGCTGCCCGCCAGCCGGTCGACGCCGGTGACGGCTGCGTCGGCCCCGAGCTCGAGGCGGTCCGCTCGGGGGCGTACCCGCTGGTGCGGCTGCTCTACC
>JBEGMS010000143.1:0-4023 GCA_041182985.1 Actinomycetota bacterium | reverse complement strand
GATGGCCGCGTCCCCTCCCAAGCTGGTGGTCGACGGCGCGCGCCGCGCGTTCGACGGCAGCCCCGCCCTCGCCGAGACGAGCCTCGCGGTGGCCGCGGGCGAATTCGTCTCCCTCGTCGGGCCGTCGGGCTGCGGCAAGTCGACCCTCTTCAACATCGTCTCCGGCCTGATCGAGCCGGACGCCGGCCGCGTCCTGATCGACGGCGCGGACGCCACGGGCCGGCCGGGGTCGGTCGGCTACATGCTGCAGAAGGACCTGCTCGCCCCGTGGCGCACGGTCCTCGGCAACATCGTGCTCGGTGCGGCCCTCACGCGCGGCGTGACGGCGGCGGACCGCGCGGAGGCGGCGGCGCTCGCCGAGCGCCACGGGCTCGGCGGCTACCTCGATCACTACCCCCACGCCCTGTCGGGCGGGATGCGCCAGCGCGTCGCGCTCCTGCGCACCCTGGCCACGGGCCGCGACCTCCTGCTCCTCGACGAGCCCTTCGGCGCGCTCGACGCGCAGACCCGCCTCGGCATGCAGCGCTGGCTGCTCGAGGTGCGGGACCAGACCGGCAGCACGGTCCTCTTCATCACGCACGACGTGGACGAGGCGATCTTCCTGTCGGACCGGATCCTGGTGATGGGGCCGCGCCCCGGCGCGATCGTCGACGAGCTCGCCGTCGACCTGCCCCGCCCGCGCAGCCTCGCGATGGCGACCGCGCCGGCGGCCGTCGAGGCCAAGCGCCGGATCCTCGCCACCCTGCACGGGGAGGCCGCCGCGTGAGCCGCTCCACGCTGCGCGCGGTCCTGATCCCGCTCGCCTCCGTGGCGATCGTCTTCGCCGTCTGGTCGCTGATCATCCGCATCTTCGACGTGGAGCCCTTCGTCGCGCCGTCGCCCGTCGAGGCGCTGCAGGCCGTCCGCGCCGACTGGGGCATCCTCGGCCCGCTCGCCCTCAAGACCCTCGAGGAGACGGTCTACGGGTTCCTCGCGGGCGCCGTCCTCGGCTTCTCCCTCGCCGTCCTGATGTCGCAGACGCGGCTCGTGCGCGACCTCGTCTACCCCGTGCTGGTCGGCTCGCAGGCGGTGCCGATCATCGCGATCGCCGCGCCGCTCGTGATCCTGCTCGGCTTCGGGATCCTCCCCAAGATCGTGATCGTGGCCTGGATCGTCTTCTTCCCCGTCGCGGTCAGCGTGCTCGACGGGCTCGCGCGGGTCGACGCCGACCTGCTCCAGCTCGCGCGGGCCATGGGCGGCAGCCGCTGGCGGGTGTTCCGGGTGATCCGGCTTCCGGCCACCGTGGGGCCGCTCTTCTCCGGCCTCAAGATCGGCGCCACCTACGCCGTCACGGGCGCCGTGATCGGCGAGCTGGTGGCCTCCACCGGCAGCTCGCTCGCGGGCTACCAGCGCCAGGCCAACAGCTCGCTTGACACCGCCGCGGTCTGGGGCTCGACGCTCCTGATGACGGCGATCGGGATCGGCTGGTTCCTCCTCGTGATCGGGGTCGAGCGGCTGGCCACGCCGTGGCGCACCCGCAGCACGCGCCCGCGGCTAGGATTCGGCGCGTCCGGACGGACGCCAGAACCCCCGGGAGACGCACCGTGAGCCGCACCCGCATCCTCGCCCTCCTCCTCGCCCTCGCGATCGGCGCCCTCGCGGCCGCCTGCGGCGGCTCCGAGGAGTCCACGACCGGCGCCGACGGCGGCACGACCGCCGCCCCGTCGGGCGAGCCGACCAAGCTGACGATGTCCTACTCGTGGCCGACCGTCGACTTCATGGCGGTCCCGATCGTCGCGGCCCAGGAGCTGGGCTACTTCGCCGAGGCCGGCGTCGAGGTGGAGCTGATCTTCCCGCCCGACCCCGCCTCGTCCGCGAAGGTGCTCGCGACCGGCGACTCGGACATCGGGCTGATCACGACCACCGACATGGCCTTCGCGATCAAGCAGGGCCTCGGCATCACCGCGATCGGCAACTACACGACGTCGAACAACTGGGGCCTCTTCACGAAGCCCGGCACCCCGATCGCGCTGGACACGCTCAAGGGCAAGAAGATCTCGGGCTACGGCGACTCGTGGACGAAGGCGATGCTGCCCTTCGTGCTCGACTCGGCGGGCCTGACGGAGCAGGACGTCGAGGTCGTGACCGTGGACTGGGACCTGCCGCTGCTCCTCAAGGGCGAGGTCGACGTGGCCACCAACACGACCAACTTCCTGATCCCCGGCGTCCTCGACGAGACCGGCGAGGAGCCGAACTACCTGCTCGCGAAGGACAACGGCGCGCCCGACGTGCCGGTCTGGGTGTACGCGGTCAACGACGAGTTCGCCGCCGGCAACGCCGACGCCGTCAGCGCCTTCCTGCGCGCCGTCGGCGAGGCCACCGTGTGGGCCTCGGACAACCCGGAGGAGGCCGTCGAGATGTACGAGGCCGCCTACCCGGACAACGGCTCCTCGACCGGGTACAACACGGCCGGCTGGGAGGACACCCTCAAGTACGTCCGCGGCGCCGACGGGTCGCTCTTCCTGATGACCGACGAGCAGTGGACGAGCCTGGCCGAGGCCCTCAAGGGCATCGGCGAGCTCGACCAGGTCGCCCCGCCGTCCGACTACTACACGAACGACTACATCTCGATGAACTAGCCCGGGGCGGCGTCCGATCGCGCGACTAGCGTCGCGCGCATGGCTGCCACACCCCAACCCCCAGACGGCGGGTTCCTCGAGCGCACGTTCGAGATCACCGCCCGCGGATCCACGGTCCGCACCGAGATCATCGCCGGCGTCGTCACGTTCGCGACGATGGCCTACATCCTGTTCGTCAACCCGTCCGTCCTGGGCGGGATCACGGACAGCGCCGGCGTCACGCTGAACCCCGCGGCGCTCCTGACCGTCACGGCCCTCGCCGCGGCGATCGCGAGCATCGCGATGGGCATCTTCGGGAACGTCCCGTTCGCCCTCGCCGCGGGCCTCGGCCTGAACGCCTTCGTCGCCTTCGGGCTGGTCGCGACGCGCGGCCTGACCTGGCCCAACGCGATGGGCGTGATCGTCGTCGAGGGCCTCCTGATCGCACTGCTCGTGATCATCGGGCTGCGCGAGCGGATCATGCTGGCCTTCCCCGACGGGCTGCGACGCGCGATCGGCGCCGGCATCGGCGCGTTCATCGCGATCATCGGCCTCGTCAACGCGGGCCTCGTCCTGCACCCGGAGGAGGGCACGATCCTCGCGATCGCGCCGGACGTGGTCACGTGGAAGCTCGGGATCTTCTTCCTCGGGCTGATCGTCGGCGCGGTGCTGCTCGCGCGCCGCGTGCGCGGCGCGCTCCTGATCTCGATCGTCGTCGCCACGGTCGCGGCGATCGTCCTCAACAACGCCAAGAACGGCGAGATCTGGCAGTTCGGCGTGGCGGACATCCCCTCGACGTGGGTGGCCACCCCCGACTTCTCGCTGGTCGGGGCGGTCAGCTTCGACTTCGTCGGCACGCTCGGCGCCCTGACGGCCCTGGCCGTCGTCGTGGCCGTGATGCTGTCGGACTTCTTCGACACGATGGGCACCGCCGTCGCGCTCGGCCGCAAGGCGAACCTCGTCGACGAGTCGACCGGGTCGATGCCGCGCCTGCGCCGCATCCTCCTGATCGACGGCCTCGCGGCCGCGCTCGGCGGCGCCACCTCGTCGTCGTCGAACACGACGTACATCGAGAGCGCCTCCGGCATCGAGGAGGGCGGCCGCACCGGCCTGACCGCCATCACGACGGGCGTCCTGTTCGCCGTCGCGATGCTGCTCGCCCCGATCGCCGGGGTCATCCCCGCCGAGGCCACGGCCCCCGCGCTCGTGATCGTCGGGGCCCTGATGCTCGGCCAGGCCGCCGCGATCGACTGGGACGACATCGGCGTCTCCCTGCCGGCCGTCCTGACGATCCTCGGCATGCCGTTCACGTACTCGATCACCAACGGCGTCGGCTTCGGGATCATCTCCTACGTCGTGATCGCCGTCCTGCGCGGCCAGGGCCGCAAGGTGCACCCGCTGCTGTACGGCTGCGCGGCGCTCTTCA
>JBEGMS010000142.1:0-3510 GCA_041182985.1 Actinomycetota bacterium | reverse complement strand
GCCCCGGCGACGTGCTGGTCGGCAAGGTCACCCCGAAGGGCGAGACCGAGCTCACCCCCGAGGAGCGCCTGCTGCGGGCGATCTTCGGCGAGAAGGCACGCGAGGTGCGCGACACCTCGCTTAAGGTTCCCCACGGCGAGGGCGGCAAGGTCATCGACGTGAAGGTGTTCTCGCGCGACAACGGCGACGAGCTCCCGCCCGGCGTGAACCAGCTGGTCAAGGTGTTCGTGGCGCAGAAGCGCAAGATTTCGGTGGGCGACAAGCTCGCCGGCCGCCACGGCAACAAGGGCGTCATCTCGAAGATCGTGCCCGAGGAGGACATGCCGTTCCTCGAGGACGGCACGCCCGTCGACATGATCCTCAACCCGCTCGGCGTGCCGAGCCGCATGAACATCGGCCAGATCCTCGAGACGCACCTCGGGTTCGCGGCGCGCTACCGCTCCGACGGCGACCCGAACCCGCCCGAGTGGATCGCGACGCCGGTCTTCGACGGCGCGACCGTCAACGAGGTCGACGGCGAGCTGGTCGACTGGGTCGGCCGCCACAAGGAGTCGCCGGTCACCCTGACCGTCGACGACGAGCCGGGCCGCCGCGTGTCGGGCAAGGTCCAGCTCTACGACGGCAAGACGGGCGAGCCGTACGACCAGAAGGTCGTCGTCGGCTACATGTACACGCTCAAGCTGCTGCACCTCGTGGACGACAAGATCCACGCGCGCTCGACGGGCCCGTACTCGCTCGTCACGCAGCAGCCGCTCGGCGGCAAGGCGCAGTTCGGCGGCCAGCGCTTCGGCGAGATGGAGGTCTGGGCGCTCGAGGCGTACGGCGCCGCGCACACCCTCCAGGAGATGCTGACGATCAAGTCCGACGACACCGTCGGCCGCGTCAAGGCCTACGAGGCGATCGTCAAGGGCGAGAACATCCCCGAGCCGTCGGTGCCGGAGAGCTTCAAGGTGCTGCTGAAGGAGATGCAGTCCCTGGCGCTCGACGTGCGCCCCCTGCGCGACGACGGCCGCGAGGTGATGATCTCCGAGGAGGACGACGAGCTGATCCGCGCCGCGGAGGAGCTCGGCGTCGACCTGTCGGCGGAGCGCAAGGGCGACGTCGACCTGGACGGCGACGGGGTCGACGACCTCGCGGAGGAGGACGCCGACCCGGTGGCCGCCGACGCGACGCTCGACTCGGTCGAGGACATCTCGGAGGCGGGAGCCGACGAGGAGGACGACGACGCCCTCGCGCTCGGCGCGGGCGACGCTGACGGCGAGGAGGGGGACCTGTAGGCGCCCCGGGCGACGACAGGCATCCCATCCGCAAAGGAGACAGACCCATGATCGACGTCAGCGACTTCGACTACATCAAGATCGGCCTCGCCTCGACGAAGGACATCCAGTCCTGGTCGAGCGGCGAGGTCACCAAGCCCGAGACGATCAACTACCGCACGCTCAAGCCGGAGAAGGACGGGCTCTTCTGCGAGCGCATCTTCGGCCCGACCCGCGACTGGGAGTGCTACTGCGGGAAGTACAAGCGCGTCCGCTACAAGGGCATCATCTGCGAGCGCTGCGGCGTCGAGGTGACCCGCCAGAAGGTGCGCCGCGAGCGCATGGGCCACATCGACCTGGCCGCGCCCGTCTCGCACATCTGGTTCTTCAAGGGCGTCCCGAGCCGCATCGGCTACCTGCTCGACATCGCGCCGAAGGACCTCGAGAAGGTCCTCTACTTCGCCGCGCACATCTGCACCCACGTCGACGAGGAGGCCCGCGCGGCCGACCTGTCGGAGCTGGAGCGCAAGATCGTCGGCGAGCGCGAGGAGCTCGAGGGCGAGCGCGAGGAGGAGGTCGGCCGCGTCGCCGAGCGCCTCCAGCGCCGCCGCCAGTACATCGCGACGGGCTCCGAGGACGGCTTCGACGACGACGACGAGTACTGGGCGCGCATGCTCAACGCCTGGGCCGAGGAGCAGGGCTACGCCCTGGCCGAGGACCGCGCGCTGGCCGGCGGCCTGCTCGCGCAGGTCGCGCTGCAGCTGACCGACACGACCAAGAAGGTCGTCACCGACACGATCCACCGGATCGCCGTCCGCGAGGACCGCGACCTCTCCGCCAAGGAGATCGAGGCCGTGGCCGCCGTGGCGGCGGACGCCCTCGACATCCTCAAGGAGGACGTCAAGCGCGTCCGCGACGGCAAGGGCGCCCAGAAGAGCGCCGGCCGCCGCGGGCTCGAGCAGGCCGCGCAGTTCCTGGCCGGCGACGACGGCGCCAAGGACGGCGAGGCGCTGGCCGAGAAGCTGACGGCCGGCGGCCGCAGCCGCAAGGACCTCGACAAGGCGCGCGCGCTCGGCAACGGGCTGCTCGCCGACGTCGTGCGCTCCGCGCCGGACCGGCCCGCCAAGGGCTTCGACGTGGCCGCCCTGACGGGCGAGCTGTGCCTCAAGGCCGAGGGCGGGATGAGCCCGTCCGACCGCGAGCGCGTCGACGAGTGGACGCTGAAGATCGTCGAGATGCTCAAGGACGCCGAGCAGCGCAAGAAGGACATGCACGAGCTGTTCGACGAGCGCCTCCAGATGCTGGACGACGCCTGGGCCGTGTTCCAGACGATCAAGCCCAAGGAGGTCATCGGCGACGAGAAGGTGGCCCGCGAGCTCAAGGACCGCTTCGCCTCCTCGTGGGGCTTCGGCGAGTACATCGGCCTCGGCATGGGCGCCGAGGCGGTCCGCGACCTGCTCGCCCGCGAGGACATCCCGGCCCTGGTCGAGGACCTCAAGGAGCAGATCGCGACCGGCAAGGGCCAGAAGCAGCAGCGCGCGATCAAGCGCCTGAAGGTCGTGTCCGCGTTCCACAAGAGCGAGCAGCGGCCCGACTCGATGATCCTCGAGGTGATCCCCGTGATCCCGCCGGAGCTGCGCCCGATGGTGCAGCTCGACGGCGGCCGCTTCGCCACCAGCGACCTGAACGACCTCTACCGCCGCGTCATCAACCGCAACAACCGCCTCAAGCGGCTGCTCGACCTCGGCGCGCCGGAGATCATCGTCAACAACGAGAAGCGCATGCTGCAGGAGGCCGTCGACGCCCTGTTCGACAACGGCCGCCGCGGCCGCGCGGTGACCGGCCCGGGCAACCGCCCGCTGAAGTCGCTGTCCGACATGCTCAAGGGCAAGCAGGGCCGCTTCCGCCAGAACCTGCTCGGCAAGCGCGTCGACTACTCGGGCCGCTCGGTCATCGTCGTCGGGCCCGAGCTCAAGCTGCACCAGTGCGGTCTGCCGAAGCTGATGGCGCTCGAGCTGTTCAAGCCGTTCGTCATGAAGCGTCTCGTCGACCTCGAGCTCGCGCAGAACATCAAGAGCGCGAAGCGCATGGTGGAGCGCCGCCGGCCGCAGGTGTGGGACGTCCTCGAGGACGTCATCAAGGAGCACCCGGTCATGCTGAACCGTGCCCCCACGCTGCACCGCCTCGGCATCCAGGCATTCGAGCCGATCCTCGTCGAGGGCAAGGCGCTGCAGATCCACCCGTTGGTCTGCAC
>JBEGMS010000141.1:0-3680 GCA_041182985.1 Actinomycetota bacterium | reverse complement strand
GCCCGCCGGCGGCCTCGGATCCTGGCCGCAGGCGAGCTGCCCGGGGTGCTCGCGCCGCTGCCGGTGCGCCTCCTGCACGACGACGGCGGCGTCGACCCCGACGTCTGCCGGGCGCTCGAGCTGGTCGGGATCGACCGCCTCGGCGGCCTCGCCGCGCTGCCGCGCCTGTCGGTGCGCGACCGCTTCGGCGCCGAGGGCCTGCGCGCCTGGCGGATGAGCCGCGGCGAGGACGGCGGCGCGATCGCGCCCCGCCGGACCGAGGCGGCCGTGCGCGCGGCGCTCGCCCCGCCCCACCCCGTCGCCACCGACCAGGCCCTCGAGCAGTCGCTCGTCGTGCTGATCGCCGACGCCCTGGCCGACCCGGCCCGCGGGCTGCGCGAGCCGCGCCTGGTGCGGCTCGAGGCGGACCTCGTCACGGGCGAGTCGTGGCTGTGCGAGGCGCCGCTGCGCGAGCCGACGGCGGAGGCCCGGCGCCTGCTGCTCGCGCTCCTGCCGAAGGCGCGGCGACTGCCCGCGCCGGCGGAGCGGCTCGCGCTCGTCCTCGGCCGGCTCGCCCCGGGCGGGCGGCAGCTGACCCTCCTGCCGACGGGTGGCGAGGAGCGCAGCGACCGGATCGGGGAGGCCGAGCGGCAGGTGCGGGCCGCCGTCGGCCCGGCCGCGCTCCTGCGCATCGTGGGCACCGAGACCGGCAGCCGGCTGCCCGAGCGGCGCTACGGGCTGCGGCCGCGATGAGCGGTCGGCTGCGCAGCCTGCCCGGCCAGCGTCCCCGCCGCTGCGCCGTCACGGCCGACGCGGACGGCCGACCCCGCGCGGTCGACGGGCGCGCCGTCGCCTGCGTGCGGGAGGAGTGGCGCGTCGAGGAGGGCTGGTGGGGCGAGCCAGTCCGCCGTCGCTACTTCGAGGTCGTGCTGGAGCCGGGGCGGATCGCGGTCGTGTTCGAGGACCGCCGTCGGCCGGGCGAGTGGTGGCGGCATGGCCGCTGAGCCGGCCTACGCCGAGCTGCACTGCCACTCGGCCTACTCCTTCCTCGACGGGGCCGCCCAGCCCGAGGAGCTCGTCGACCGCGCCGTCCGCCTCGGCCTGTCCGGGCTCGCCCTGACTGACCATGACAACCTCTGCATCGCCCTGCCCTTCGCGCAGATCGCGCGGGCCGCGGGCCTCCCGCCGATCACGGGCTGCGAGCTGACCGTCGTCGACGCGGACGGGCCGCTGCACCTCGTCCTGCTCGCCGAGGACCGGACGGGGTACGCCAACCTCTGCCGGCTCGTGACGGCCGCCCACGCCGGCACGCGGCCGGGGGGCGCGGCCCTGCTCGAGCCCGCAGCGCCCCTGACGGCCGTGCTCGAGCACGCCGCGGGGCTGACCTGCCTGACCGGCTGCCCCGGGCACGGGGCGCTGTCGGCGCTCGACCCGGCCGTCGCCCGCCGCCGCCGCGACCTCCTCCTCGAGGCCTTCGGCGCGCGGCTGGCCGTCGAGCTGCAGCGGCCCCTGCGCCAGGGCGCGGAGCCCGTGCTGCGCCGCCTCGTCGGCCTCGCCGGGGAGCGCCGCCTGCCCGTCGTGGCCACCAACGACGTGCACATCCACCTGCGCCGCCGCGGCCCCCTGCAGGACGCCCTCGTCGCGATCCGCACCCACGCCCCGCTCGGTGCGCGCGCGGAGGCCCTGCGCGGCAACCGCGAGCACGTCCTCAAGGGGCCCGCGGAGATGGCGCGCCTGTTCGCGGACCTGCCGGAGGCGCTCCGCGAGACCCTGCGGATCGCGGAGCGCTGCCGCTTCGACGTCACCGCGGACCTCGGCTACCGGCCGCCCGACGGCGCCCCCGACCCCGATCGCGCCCTCGCCGCGCTCTGCCGCGACCGCCTCGCCGAGCGCTACCCGGATGGGCGGCGCGCCGCCGAGGCGCGGCTCGAGACCGAGCTCGGGCTGATCCGGCGCCACGGGCTCGCCGGCTTCTTCCTCCTGCACCGCGACATCCTCGAGCTGGCCCGCGAGGTCGCGGCCGAGGTGCGCGGGGCCGACGCGGCGCGCGCCGTCCTGCCGCCGGGTCGGGGTCGCGGCTCCAGCGTCGGCTCGATCGTCTGCTACCTGACCGGCCTCTCGCACGTCGACCCGCTCGCCGCCGGGCTCTCGCTCGGGCGCTTCCTCAACGAGGAGCTGGCCTCCACGCCCGACATCGACCTCGACTTCCCGCGCGACATCCGCGAGCGGCTGATCCTGCGCATCCACGAGCGCTACGGCGCTCGGCGCTCGGCGCTGGTGGGCGCCTTCGCCACCTACCGGGCGCGCGGGGCGATCCGCGAGCTCGGCCGCGCGCTGTCGCTGCCGAGCGCCGATATCGCGCGGCTGGCGGCGGCCTCGGACGGCTGGAGCGCGGAGCAGGTCGGCGAGGAGATCCGCCGCGTCCCCGGCCTCGCCGAGCGCGCCGGGGAGCCGCGCCTGCGGCTCCTGGCCGTGCTCTGCCGGCAGATCGCGGGCCTGCCCCGCCACCTCTCGCAGCACCCGGGCGGGATGATCGTCTCCGACCGCCCGCTGGACGGCATCGTGCCGCTGCAGCCCGCGGCCACCTCGGGCCGCACGATCTGCCAGTGGGACAAGGACGCCTGCGCCGACGCGGGCCTCCTCAAGATCGACCTGCTCGGGCTCGGCATGCTCAGCGCGGTCGAGCGCTGCGTGCAGGAGATCGCCCGCACGGGCGAGCCCGTGGACCTCTCGCGGATCCCCCTCGACGACCCGGGCGTCTACCGCGAGATCCGCGCCGCCGACACGGTGGGCGTGTTCCAGATCGAGTCGCGGGCCCAGATGCAGACGCTGCTGCGGGTGCAGCCGGAGTGCCTCGACGACCTCGTCGTGGAGGTGGCCCTCGTGCGGCCCGGCCCGATCCAGGGCGGCGCCGTCCATCCCTACATCAACCGCCGCGCCGCCCGCCGCGCCGATCCCGGCTGCCCGATCCCCTACGACCACCCGCTGCTCGAGGAGCCGCTGCGCGCGACGCTCGGCGTGATCATCTTCCAGGACCAGGTGCTCGACGTCGCCCAGGCGCTCGCGGGCTTCACGCCGGGCCAGGCGGAGGCGCTGCGACGGGCCATGAGCCGGCGCCGCAGCCGGGCGGCGATCGGCGCCCAGTGGCGCGCCTTCCGGGACGGGGCGGCGGCCCGCGGCGTGCCGGAGGAGACGGCGCGCACCGTCTTCCGGCGGATCCTCGCCTTCTCGGCGTTCGGCTTCCCCAAGTCGCACTCGGCGGCCTTCGCCCTGCTCGCGTACCAGAGCGCCTGGCTCCGCCATCACCACCCGGCCGCCTTCCTGGCCGCCCTGCTCGCCGAGCAGCCGATGGGGTTCTACCCGCCGGCCTCGCTCCTGCGCGACGCCGAGCGCCGCGGCGTGCCCCTGCACCCGATCGACGTCAACGGCTCGGCCGTCGAGGCGCAGGTCGAGGGCCAGCTGGCGGCCGCCCGGCCCCCGCTCGGAGCGGACGGCGAGGCCGATCTCCCAGAGCAGCCGGCGGCGCTCCCCGAGGCCGTCGCAGGCGCCCGCGGCCACCAGCGCCTCGAGCCGGTCGCGCGGCAGGTCGACGCGGGCCGCGAGGTCGCGGAGGTCGCGGAAGGGACCGCACCGCCCGCGCTCGTCGACGAGGGCCCGTGCGTCCTCGTGCCCGAGGCCCGCGACCTGCCGCAGCCCGAGGC
>JBEGMS010000140.1:0-7780 GCA_041182985.1 Actinomycetota bacterium | reverse complement strand
GGGCGAGGGCGCGGGTCTCGATGCGGGGCGACGGCCACGCCGTCTCCGCGATCCAGCGGCCGGGGCGGTCGGCGAGGCGCGGCGTGGGCACGACGGGGTCCTGCTGGTAGGCGACCAGCATCGGCTCCGTGTCGATGCCGTTGTCGATGCCCTTCAGCCAGCGGTCCCACCAGCGGGTCTGCTCCGACAGGATCCCGACCTGCGGGGTCGGCGGTCCGTGGATCGGGTCGACGTGGCCCCACGGGCCGACGATCGCGCGGCGCGGGCCCCGCACCCCCGCCAGCACCCGGAAGGCCGAGTCCGTGTAGCCGTCGATCCAACCGGCGACGCACAGCGTCGGCACGTCGATCCGCGCGAAGTCCTCGCAGGCCGAGCCGTGCCGCCAGTAGGCGTCGCGGGTCGGGTGGGCCATCCAATGCGCGATCCACGGCTCGAGCTCGAGCCGCTCGAGCCAGGCCTCGCGCCAGCCCTCGCCGTAGATCGCCGGGACGGGCGGGCGCGCCTGCCAGGCGTGCATGCAGACCGACCAGTGCAGCATGTCGAGGGCGTCGACGATGCCGCCGCGGTAGTGCACGTCGTCGGCGTAGCGGTCGTCCGTCGAGTAGCCGGTCGAGATCGCCTTCAGGGCGGGCGGGCGCCGGGCCGCGATCTGCAGGCCGTTGAAGCCCGTCCACGAGTAGCCGGTGATGCCGACGGCGCCGGTGCACCAGGGCTGCGCCGCGATCCAGGCGATCGCATCGACCCCGTCCTGCGTCTCCGCCTCGGTGTACTCGTCGGTGCAGAGCCCCGTCGACTCGCCGGTGCCGCGGATGTCGATGCGGATGCCGGCGTAGCCCTCGCCGGCGAACCAGATCATCTCCTGCTCGTCGCTCGCCACCGTGCCGTCGGTGAGGCGGTACGGGCCGTACTCGATCACCGCCGGGACGGGGTGCTCGTCGGCGTCGATGGGCAGCCAGATCTTCGCGTGCAGGCGGTTGCCGTCCGGCAGGGGGATCCAGACGGGCGAGCGCACCTCGATCTCCCGCGGGAAGTCGCGGCGGGTCTCCACGGGCTCCGGCATGGGCGGGAGTCTACGCCTGCACGAGCACGCGGCCGTCCTCGACCCGCACGGGGTAGACGGCGACCCGGTAGGCCTCGTCCTCGGGGCAGACGCCCGTCTGGGCATCGAACTCCCAGCCGTGCCACGGGCAGACCACGACGGTGCGGTCGACGAGCTCGTAGCGCCCGCCGGGCTCGCCCTCGATCCGCTGCTCGACCGTGCCGAGGCAGAGCTGGGCGCCCGAGTGGGGGCAGCGGTTGCGCACCGCGACGAGGCCGCCCGTGCGCGGGTCGCGCATCACGCCGACCTCGCGGCCGCCGATGCGGGCGATGGCGGGCGCGCCCGGCTGGATGTCCGCCTCGGCGCCGACGTCGTGCCAGTCGCTCATCGCGCCGCGGGGACGTCGAGCCGCGACCCGTAGAAGGCGACGGCGTTGTCGTGCATGATCGGCCGCCGCCACGCCTCGGGCAGGCGGTTCTCGAGCCACTTGGGCTCGTCGCCGTCCCAGTGCGGGTAGTCGGACGAGTAGCAGAGGATGTCGGGCGCGCCGACCGCGGCGAGCATCTCCCAGAGCAGCTCGTCGTTGCCGCCCGTGTGCTCGAGCGGCTGCGTCGCGAAGCGGATGTGGCGCTTGAGCGTCTCGAGCGGCGGCTCGTCCATCCACGGGGTGTCGTCGCGCAGGCCGCGCCAGTTCGTGTCGTGGCGCCAGATCATCCCGGGCAGCCAGGCGATCCCGCCCTCGATCAGCAGCACCTTGAGGTCCGGGATCCGCCGGAACGTCCCGTGCGTGATCAGGGACATCAGGTGGGCCATGATCGAGCAGGCCGAGCCGATGGTGTGCCACTCGATGTAGAAGGTCGGGGCGCCGGCGCCGCTCGGCTGGTGGGCGAGGCCCATGCCCTCCATCCCGGAGTGGATCGCGACGGCGAGGCCGTGTGCCGCGGCGGCCTCGAGGACGGGCAGGTAGCGCGGGTCGCCGTAGGGGCGCTCGCTGCCGCCGCTGAGCAGGACCTGTACGAAGCGCCGGTCCGGGGCGCAGCGCTCGATCTCGGCCACGGCCGCCGGGATGTCCTGGAGGGGCACGAGGATCGAGCCGCGGAAGCGCTCGTCGTGCGGGAACCAGTCCTCGCGCAGCCAGTCGTTGTGGGCGCGGGCCAGCGCGGCGGCCCGGTAGGCGTTCTCCATCAGGCCGACCGACAGCGCATCGTCGGCGGTCAGGATGCCGACGTCCGCGCCCTGGCCGTCGAGGGCGTCGCGGATGATCGACTGGGCGTCGCCGCCCGGCATGCCGCTGTCCGGGTCCACGGGGAGGTCGGAGCGGAACCAGGTCGAGGGGTTCGACCAGGGGTAGGAGGGCAGCCCGAGCAGGTAGGCCTGGGCGCGGTACCACTCGCGCTCCGCCGGGTCGATGAACTTGAGGATCTCCTCGGGGTGCGCGATCTGGACGTGCACGTCGCAGTCGATCATGGTCGCCTCCTCTCGCCGTCGGGGGCAGCGTACCGGTTCCTGAACAGACGTTCAAGACGGGGTCAGCGCCCCTGGTCCTCCATCTCCCGGACCCAGCGCCCGTGGTTCGCGCGCGCCCACTCGCGGTCCACGTCGCCGGTCACGATCCCCCGCAGGGCGGGGCGCGTCGCGCGGTTCAGGAGCGCGAGGTAGAGGTGCCCGAGCAGGAGCAGCACGAAGAGCAGCGTGGCGAGGTCGTGCACGTCGACCGCGCCGGAGCCGATCCGCAGCCACGTGATCCCCGCGCCGAGCCACATCACGAGGCCGGTGCCGTAGAGGACGACGAGGAGGCCGAGCATGATCGCGGTGGCGAGCTTCTGGCCGGCGTTGAGCCAGCCCTGCTCGGGGGCGCCGCGGTGGTCGACGACGCGGCGCGGGCCGCCGCGCAGCCAGTCCACGTCGGCGCGGTCGAGCGACTCGGCCTCGCGCACGACGCGGCCGAGGTCGCGCGGGCGGGCGACGGCCATCACGGTGAGCCCCAGGACGAGGGCGCCCGAGGACCACAGGTGCACCGACTTGGCGAGCGGCCGCCCCATCACCTCCGCGAGCCCGGGGAAGTACAGGCAGGCGCCGGTCCAGAGCATCGCGAGAAACGTGACCGCCAGCAGGAGGTGCGCGGCGATCTGGACGGGCGTGAAGCGACGGATCCGCGCCGCTTCCCGTCCCGCCTCAGTACTGGGCATCGGTGCCCACCCAGGCGTCGGCCGCGTAGCCGCGCGTCTCCCAGTAGCCGAGGGTGGGCTCCTCCTCGAACGTGATGTGGCCGACCCACTTGACGCCCTTGTAGCCGTACATCTGCGGGATCACGAGCCGCATCGGCGATCCGTGCGGGCGCGTCAGGGGCTTGCCGTCCATCTCCGTCGCGAGCATCACGTCCGGCAGCAGGAACTGCTCGAGCGTGAGCTGGTCGAAGTACGGCTCCTCGAGCGACTGGAAGTTCACGTGCTTCGCGGTCGGCTTCGGCTGCACGAGGTCGATCAGGGTCTGCGGGCGGATGCCCCGGAAGGTGACGTCGTAGACAGACCAGCCGGTCACGCAGTGGAAGTCGCAGACCTGCTCCTCCATCGGCGTGGCCTGCACGTCCGTCCAGCTCAGCCGCACGGGGTTGGCGACCGCGCCGTCGACCACGAGCTCGTACGACGCCGGGTCGAAGGTCGGCATCGGGTCCTGCACGTTGTAGATGCGCCAGCCGCTGGACGGCACGATCCCGTCCACGCCGACCGCGCTGCTGGCGTCGGAGATCAGCCCGCCGACGCCACCGCCGAGCCGGGAGAAGGCGGCCACGCCGACCGCGCCGAGCGCGATCGTGCCGAGGAACGCGGCGCGGCCGATCGGGATGCGCTCCCGCGGCGTGGGCGTCGGGCGCTCGGGCGGCGTTGCCATGGGCCCATTCTGCCACCCGGGCGGATCCGCCGCCGGGCGCGCGGCCCGGCGGCGCACCCGTGGCGCTACGCGCCCAGCGCCTTCCTCTTGATCGCGTCGAACTCGTCCTGGCTGATCGCGCCCGAGTCGAGCAGGCCCTTGGCGCGCTCGATCTCGCCGGCCGGACCGCCCGCGACCTGCTTGACGTGGTCGTCGAACTCCTTCTGTGCCGCCTGCACCGCCGCGGCCTGTCGCTCGGCCATGTGGCGGCCGTTGATGATCAGGTAGACCAGGACGCCGAGCAGCGGCGCGGCGAGGACGACGATGAACCACAGCACCTTCTTGCCCCCGCCGCAGTCGTGGCGCCGGAAGAGGTCGCCGAAGACGCTGATCAGGAGCCAGAACCAGATGACGAAGCCGAAGATCAGCAGCATCGTCCAGAGCAGGTGCAAGAGGGGGTAGTCGTCCACGGGGCCTCCGTCGTCGTGTGCCCGGCCAGCGTACGGGATCGAAGCCTGCACGGATGTAGCGTCCGCCCGCAGATCCGCCGGGGTTGACAGGCGGCCCGAGGGCGGCTTGGCTGCGGGGAACCCGATCGCGGAGGCGGACATGTTCGACGGCACCACGGCAGAGCGGCTCACCTGCGAGGGCGACTGGTTCGCGCCGTACTACATCTCGCTCGGCTACCGGATCGGCAGCGTGCTGGTCCTGTCCGGGCAGGCCTCGATCGACCCGGACTCCGGCGAGCTCGTCGGGGTGGGCGACTTCGACGCGCAGGCCGCGCAGACCTTCGCCAACCTCGAGCGCGTCCTCGCCCTCGGCGGCTGCGGGCTCGAGGACATCTTCAAGGTCACGATCTACCTGACCGACATGTCGCAGTTCCCGAAGATCATGGAGCTGCGCCAGCGGCACTTCACCCCGCCGTACCCCGCGGACACCATCGTCGAGGTCTCCTCGCTGGCCCTGCCCGAGCTGATGATCGAGATCGACGCGATGGCGATCGTGCCCGACGGCGGCGAGCGCGCCGTGCGCGGCTAGCGGTCGGCGTAGACGAGCAGCGCCCCGCCGTAGCAGGCCACCCAGACCCGGCGGGTCGGGTTGTCGTAGGCGATCCCGATCGGGTCCGGGCACGCCCGGATCGTCTGCAGGAGGCGCATGTCGGACGTGCGCACCTTGGAGACCGTGTCGCTCTTGTAGTTGACGACGTAGAGGGCGCTGCCGTCCTCCGACATCGCGAGGCTGCGCGGCGCGTCACCGGTCGCGACGCCGGTCTTGCGGCCCGTGCGCAGGTCGAGGCGCACGACGGTGCCCTGGGCGTTGAGGGTCGCGTACAGGTAGCGGCCGTTCGGGCTCGCGATCACGGCGCGCGGGCTCGTGCCGATGGAGATCGGCTTGGTGCGCCAGGTCGCGAGGTCGATCCGGATCAGCGCCGTGCCGCCCATCAGGGCCACGTAGGCGGCGCGCCCGTCGGGGGCCATCGCGATCCCGCGGGGGTAGGCGCCGACGGGGACCGTGCGCACCACCTTCCCGCGGGCGGTGTCGATCACGCTGACGTCGTACGAGCACCAGTTGGAGACGAGCACGTAGGCGCCGTCGGGCGTGGTCGCCACCACCTTCGGGACGGCCCCGACCCGGAACACGTCCTCGATCCGGAACGAGTCCATGCCGATCCGGTAGACGTACGAGTCGTCGAAGCCCGACGACGGCGAGCACGTGTCGGTGCCCTCCGGGCCGAAGCCCGCCCCGTACATCGAGTAGTTGGAGACGTAGGCCTGCCCGCCGTCCGGCGAGAACGAGGCCTCGACGGGGGCCCCGCGCGAGACGCCCGGGTGGCCCTTGACCCCGAACTTCGAGAGCTCCACGGCGTCCTCGATGGTCTTCACGAGCCGCATGCGGCGGCTGTCGTAGACCGTGACGGTGTGCGAGTACATCATGTTCTGGGCGGTGACGAGGCCGTGGCCGTTCGAGGCGACGGACTTCGGCGAGATGTCGCCGGTGATCGTCTTGACCAGCCGCAGGCGCCCGTCCGCCTGGTCGGCGGCGGCCACCGGGGGCGCGATCGCGGCGGCGGCGAGGGCGAGCAGGGCGAGGGCGCCGCGCATGCGGTCGGGTTCGCCGCCGGGCGGCTCCGCTCCTGCCGGGCGGGGGCGGCGCTGGCCTATGCTGCCTGCCGTCCGGGCGGGTGGCCCGGCGGCGACCAGGAGGCAGCGCGGGCATGGAGCCGCGGATCGGGATCTTCCTCAACGTCCAGCAGCCCGACGCCGTCGGGCCGGACGAGATCGCCCGCCAGGCGGTCGCCCACACGGCGCTCTGCCGCGACCTCGGCTTCGACCTCGTCTCAGCCGGGCAGCACTTCGTCACGGGCGTGTTCCAGATGCTGCAGACGATGCCCCTGCTCGGCCGCATCGCCGCCGAGTCCGGCGACATGCGCGTCGCCACCAACATCGCGCTCCTGACCCTGCTCAACCCCGTCGAGCTGGCGGAGAACGCGGCCACCCTCGACGCCATCACGGGCGGCCGGCTCGTGCTCGGCGTCGGCCTCGGCTACCGGCCCGAGGAGTTCGACGCCTTCGACGTGCCCGAGAAGAAGGTGCGCGTCTTCAACGAGAAGATGGACGTGCTCAAGCGCCTCCTGGCCGGCGAGTCCGTGACCGCCGAGGGCCACGGCTACCGGCTGAAGGACGCGCGCCTGTCGGTCCTGCCGCTCCAGCGCCCGCGCCCGCCGATCTGGCTCGCCGCCAACGCGGACTCCGCGGTCCGCCGCGCGGCCCGCACCGCCGACACCTGGACCGTCAACCCGCACGCCAACCTCGCCGAGCTCAAGCGCCAGATCGCGATGTTCCACGAGGAGCGCGCGCAGGCGGGCCATCCGCCGGTGACGGAGCTGCCCGTGATGAAGGAGATCTACGTCGGCGAGGACGACGCGTCGGCGGAGGCCGAGGCCCGGTCGTACCTGCAGGCCAAGTACCAGGCGTACGTGCAGTGGGGCCAGAGCGAGGTGATGTCGCAGGACCGCCTCGACCGCGACTGGGAGGACCTCAAGGCGGGCGGGCGGTTCGTGCTCGGCGGCCCCGACACCTGCGTGCGCGAGCTGCAGGAGCACCTTGACGAGCTGCGCTGCGACACCCTGATCTTCCGGTTCGGGTGGTCCGGGATGCCCGACGAGCTCGTGCAGGCCAACATCCGCCGCTTCGCCGAGACGGTCAAGCCGCGCCTCCGGGTCGCCGCGGGCGCGCCCGCGCCGGCCTAGCTCAGCCCGCGCAGGCGCCGGCCGCCGACATCGCCGCGTCGGCGTAGATGCCGGTGTCCATGGCGAGCTCGGCGTAGGCCGTCTCGAGGCTCGTGAGATCGGTGACGCCGACCGCCGCGCGGTGGTCGGCGGACATCTCGGACGTGGCGCTCCGCAGCTGGTCGAGCGCGGCCCGGCAGTCCCCGTCGGCGCGCGGGGCGGCCGCGTCCAGGACCGCGACGAGCTCGTCGCCGGCGGCGGCGATCGCCTCGAAGGCGGCCCCCTGGCAGTCGGCGAAGTCCTCGCCCGCGGCGGCCTCGGTCTGGCAGGAGGCGATGGCCTGCGTCGCCGCGTCGAGCCTCGCGGCGAAGGCCTGGGCGCCGCGGTCGATCTCGGACCACGCGCCGGCGTTGTCGGCGCGCGGGGCCGCCTGCGCGGTCTCGACCGGCGCGGTATCGACCGGCTCCTCCGCCGGGGCCTCCTCGACGACGGCCGCGGTCTCGGTGACGGCGGCCTGGGCCTCCGTCGCCGTCTCCGTGTCCTTCAGGGACTCGACCGCGCCGCAGCCGGAGGCGGCGAGGCCGAGGACGATCAGTCCGAGGGCGAGCGGAAGTCGGGGTCGCATCGGCAGGCCCATCATGCAC
>JBEGMS010000139.1:0-2759 GCA_041182985.1 Actinomycetota bacterium | reverse complement strand
GCCGATCGGTGGCGTGCCGTTCGCATCCCTGATGCTCGACCGCCTCGCCGCCGCCGGCGTGAGCCGGGTGATCCTGTCGTGCGGCTACCTGCCCGAGCGGCTCGCCGCCGGGATCGGCGAGCCGCCGCCCGGGGTCGAGGTCGAGGTGGTGGTCGAGGATGAGCCGCTCGGCACCGCGGGGGCGATCGCCTACGCGGCGCGCGGCCGGGTCGACGGGCCGTACCTCGCGCTCAACGGCGATGTCCTCGGCGACGCCGACCTCGGCGCGCTGGTCTCGACCCACCGCGACACGGGCGCCCGCGCGACGATCCTCCTGACCCCGGTCGACGACCCGACCCGCTACGGCGTGGTGGTCACCGACCCGGACGGCGCGGTCGAGCGCTTCGTCGAGAAGCCGCCGACCGCCGACGGGCTCGGGCCGGCCCCGTGGTGGGTCAACGCCGGCGCCTACGTGCTCGACCCCGACGTCCTCGCGGACGTCCCCGATGACCGCATGACCTCGATCGAGCGCGAGGTCTTCCCCGACCTCGTCGGCCGCGGGCTGCGCGCGCACCGCTCGCAGGGCTACTGGCGCGACATCGGCACCCTCGAGAGCTTCCTCGCGGCCAACGCCGATGCGGTCGGCGGGCGCGTCCACACGCGGCTCGGCGGCGCGGACGGCGCGGTCCTCGTCGACCCCGCCGCGAGCGTCGACCCCGACGCCCGCCTGGTCGGGCCCGTGCGCATCTGCGCGGGGGCCCGCGTGGCGGCCGGCGCCGAGATCGGCCCCGACGCCGTGATCGGCCCCGACGCGATCGTGGAGGCGGGGGCGCGGGTGCGCGGCGCCGTGCTGCTCGGCGGCGCCGCCGTCGGCCCGGACGCCCGCGTGGAGGGCAGCGCGGTCGGCCGCGACGCCCGCATCGGCGCGGGCGCGGAGCTCGCCGGCTCGGCGCTCGGCACGGGCGTCGAGGTCGCGGCGGGCGAGCGCCTCGCGGATGCGCGGAGGCCCGGCTGATGGCCCCGCCCACCATGCTCGAGCAGGCGCTGGAGTTCCCGCGGCAGATCACGCTCGGCCTGGACGCCGTCACCAACCTCGACATGCCGCGCGAGGCGCCGCGCGCCGTCGCGCTCTGCGGCCTCGGCGGCTCGGCCGCCGGCGGGCGGCTGTTCGCCGCGCTCTTCGCCGACCGCCTGACCGTGCCGACGGTCGCCGTCGACACCACGGCGCTGCCCGGCTGGGTCGGGGAGGACGACCTCGTCGTCTGCACCTCGTACTCGGGCCAGACCCGCGAGACCCTCGACCTCTGGGAGGAGGCCGGCATCCGCGGCGCCCGCCGCATCGCGGTCACCTCCGGCGGCGAGCTCGCGGGGCGGGCCGCCCGCGACGGCTGCCCGTGCGCGATCGTCGAGGGCGGCTACCAGCCCCGCGGCGCGCTCGGCCTCCTGCTCGGCGCGCAGGCCGCGATCCTGACCCGCTCGCGGGTCGCCGTCGGCTCGGCCGGCGCGCTCGCCGCGAGCGTCCCGCAGCTGACCGTCGCCGTCGCGCAGTGCCAGCGCGACCGCGACGAGCTCGCCGCGGAGGCCGCCCGGCTGGCCGGGAAGGCGATCGTGCTGTACGGCTCGGGGCCGCGGGCCGCCGCCGCCGTCCGGCTCAAGAACCAGATCAACGAGAACGCCAAGGTGCCGGCCTTCGCCAACGCGATGCCGGAGATGGCGCACAACGAGGTACTCGGGTGGATCGGCACCCAGCGCCACGGCGCGCAGGCCGCCGCGATCTTCCTGCGCGACCCCGCGGAGCCCGAGCACGCCGCGCGCCTGCATGACCGGATCGAGGAGCTCGTCCGCGGCGACGTCGAGACGGTCATGCGCTGGGAGGGCGACGGCGAGGACGAGGTGGAGCGCACCCTGGGCCTCCTGGTCCGCGGCGACGTCGTCTCGTGCCTGCTCGCCGAGGCGGAGGGCGTCGACGCCCTCGACATCGCGCGGCTGACCTCGCTCAAGGGCCTCTGACCCGCCGCCGGCGGGTACCATCCGCCCGATGAGCGATCCCCATGACATCGCGGACGCATCGCTCGCCGAGCAGGGCGCGCGCCGGATCGCCTGGGCCGAGCGCGACATGCCCGTGCTGCGCGGCATCCGCACGCGCTTCGAGCGGGAGCGGCCCCTGGCCGGGATCCGCGTGGCCGCCTGCCTGCACGTGACCGCCGAGACCGCCGCGCTGATGCGCACCCTCGCCGTCGGCGGCGCCGATCTCGCGCTGTGCGCCTCGAACCCGCTGTCGACCCAGGACGACGTCGCCGCGGCCCTCGCCGCGGACGGGGTGGGCGTCTTCGCGCACCAGGGCGAGGACGACGACACCTACTACCGGCACCTGATGCGGGTCGCCGACCACCGCCCGCAGCTCGTGATCGACGACGGCGCGGACCTGATCGGCGTCCTGCACGCGGCGCGCCGCGAGCTGCTCGACGGCGTCATCGCCGGCATGGAGGAGACCACCACGGGCGTGATCCGGCTGCGCGCGATGGAGGCCGACGCGGTGCTCGGGTTCCCGGTGATCGCGGTCAACGAGGCCCAGACCAAGCACCTCTTCGACAACCGCTACGGCACGGGCCAGAGCGTCGTCGACGGCATCGTGCGGGCCACCAACGTGCTGCTCGCGGGCCGCACCTTCGTCGTCGCGGGCTACGGCTGGTGCGGGCGCGGGCTGGCCGAGCGCGCACGCGGGATGGGCGCGAGCGTCGTCGTCCTCGAGGTCGACCCGCTGCGCGCGCTGCAGGCCG